>CANLAC010000045.1 GCA_947488645.1 Actinomycetota bacterium
TGCTGTGCGATCACTCCCCCAAATTTCTTTATGTATTCAAGGGCTCTTCGCATCACTAAAGGATCTGAAACACAGTTTCCATCATCGCTAAACACGCGAACGCGAGCAACAGAATCTGCCATTGCACCGATTTCAGAAAGCGATTCACCTTTCAAGCCTTGGGTAACTGCGCCTATTGGAAACACATCTAATAATCCTGCTTCTTGACCTAATCGATAAACCTGCTCAACAACTCCGGCTGTATCTGCAACTGGTGATGTATTTGCCATCGCAGAAACTGCGGTAAAGCCACCTCTCACGCCTGCACTACTTCCACTCAAAACAGTCTCTGCATCTTCTCGCCCTGGTTCACGCAAATGAGTATGAAGATCAACTAGCCCAGGCAATACAACACAATCCTTTGCATCAATTACAGTTTTAGCATCTCCCTTAAATCCAGAACCAACTGAGGCGATGACGCCATTTGAGATTGAAATATCGGCTTTCTTGCCATCAGGTAATGAAGCACCCTTAATTAAGAAATCTGCAGTCGTCATCTAGTTACTCCCAACTTCTAAGGCTCCACCAGCAAGCAGGACATACAAAATTGCCATTCGAACACTGACACCATTTGTTACTTGTTCAGTAATTACCGATCGCGCACTGTCAGCTACTTCGGCAGAGATCTCTAACCCGCGGTTCATTGGGCCTGGGTGCATAACTATTGCCCCCGACTTCATGCTTGCCATACGTTCTCCATTTAAACCGAAGTATCGTGAGTACTCTCTGGCGTTAGGAAAAAATAGATCACTCATTCTTTCCTGTTGCACACGAAGCATCATTACGACATCAACATGTGGAATCACGGCGTCGAAATCATACGAAACAGTTGCTGGCCAGTTCTGGATTCCTACGGGAAGCAAGGTTGGCGGTGCGACCAAAGTTACCTTCGCCCCCAACATGGAAAGTAACAAGACATTAGAGCGAGCTACTCGTGAATGCAGGATGTCTCCAACTATTGCAACACTAAGTCCTGCTAAGTCACTTCCGCCCATCCCTAAATGCTTCCGGATAGTAAATGCATCCAATAGCGCTTGGCTCGGATGTTCGTGTGTTCCATCACCAGCATTGACAACACTTCCAGACATCCACTCTGAATCTGCTAAACGTTGTGCAGCACCTGAAGCAGGATGTCGTATTACAACTGCATCTGCGCCCATAGCCTGAAGTGTCATAGCAGTGTCTTTGAGAGATTCGCCCTTGCTAAGGCTTGAACCCTTCGCAGAAAAATTGATTACATCTGCCGACAGACGTTTGGCTGCTGCCTCAAAGGAAATGCGGGTACGAGTTGAATCCTCGGCAAAGAGGTTCACTATTGTTCGACCACGCAAGGTTGGGAGCTTCTTCACCGCTCCATCACTGACACGTGCTAACTCTGTAGCTGTATCTAGAATCGAGATAGCTTCAGATTTATTCAGGTCAGAGATCGATAAGAGATGTTTCATTACTCTGCCTCCACTTCAATCGTTACTTCATCTCGTCCGTCAATTTCACTCAGTAGCACTTTGACCGATTGATTCTTTGAAGTAGGTAGGTTCTTGCCAATGAAATCAGCCTTAATCGGAAGTTCGCGGTGACCACGATCAACTAATGCAGCTAACTGCACAGTGCGTGGACGACCAATTTCTCCCAGCGCATCAAGTGCAGCTCTGATTGTTCTGCCTGAGAATAAAACGTCATCGACCAGAATCACATCCTTGCCCTCGATTCCAGATGTCGGAATCTTCGTCGGCATGATGGCTCGCGGTGGGCGCATTCTTAGATCATCTCTAAACAAAGTGATATCCAAAGTGCCAGTGGGTACTTCACTACCTTCTATCGAGGTGATAATCGATGAAATACGAGTCGCGATGTGTGCGCCTCGAGTAGGAATACCCAGCAAAACGATGTTTGTTGAGCCTTGATTCTTCTCAAGGATCTCGTGGGAAATGCGGGTCAACGCACGGGTAATGTCTTGTGCGGACAGGGCTACGCTCATGTAAATCTCCTTTCCCACCTCTCAGGATGGGTCGTTAAAGGATGCAGGGCAGATACTAGCACCGACCAGGAGTGCCTGTGGATATCAAAATCATGAGGTGTCGTGCTGCCAATATGGTCAGAGACATGGAAACCATTCACGCTCAAACTCAAATAGAAACACTTCAAACGCGGATCCGCCATATTCGGGAATCACGACACCTCACTCTTACTCAGGCGGCAAAACTTTCAAAGGGGCAAGTTTCAGCTATTGCTCTTGGTTCTTATGAGCGAGGCGATCGCTCAGTAAGTGCCCAAAAATTGATCACGATTGCAAACTTATATGAGGTGCCAATCTCTGAGCTGTTTGAAGCTCCCCGCAGTTTCATGCCAGAAGAGCGAATCAGTATCGATTTACGGAAGATCCTTACGACTTCCAACCCGGTTGCACAAAAAATCACAGAGGTGCTCAGAAATATTGCTCGAATGCGTGGAGACTGGAACGGCGAGGTGATCTCGCTGCGGGCACAAGACATCAGTAACTTTCAAGTTTTTACAGGGTTATCGACTGATGAGATCAAACAGGTGATTGCCGACTACAAATTCCCTAGATCGAAATAGTGTCTTTGATACTAGCTATACGCCCAAGAACCCCGTGAATATATTTTGACGAATCATCACTTGAAAGTTCCTTGGCTAAATCTAAAGCCTCGTCAATTGCAACACTAGTAGGTACCGCGTTAGACCATAAAATTTCATAGATCCCGAGGCGCAAGATATTGCGATCAACAGCCGGCAAACGGTCCATATCCCAACCTTGTGCATAGGTTGTAATCAATTCATCTATCTTGCGACGATTATCAGAGACACCATTAACTAACTCGCGAGTGTATTCACGAATTGGGCGCGCATCAGGACCTTCTGCAGGAACGTCACGTGCGATGAGGGTTTCAACAAGGTTAGTTCCTCGGATATCTGTTTCATACAGTAAATCCAAAGCTTGCTTGCGCGCCTTACTTCGAGCAGACACTAGTTAGCGCGACCCTGGTATGACCCGTCACGTGTGTCAACCAATACAACTTCATCTTGCTTAATGAAGAGTGGAACTTGAATTTCAATGCCAGTTTCAACAGTAGCTGGCTTAGTTCCACCAGAAGAACGATCTCCTTGGATTCCAGGCTCTGTGTAAGTGATTTTTAGTGGGACTGATGCCGCAAGTTCAATGTACAAAGGATTACCTTCATTAACAGCAACTATTGCTTCGGTGTTTTCCAACATGTATTTAGCGGCATCTCCAACTGTGGCTGCACTAATAGTCATTTGGTCATAGGTCTTTGTATCCATGAACACGAAATCATCGCCCTCTTTGTAGAGGTACTGCATTTCACGCTTTTCTAGGATCGCAATATCGATCTTTACGCCAGCGTTGTAGGTTCGATCAACAACTTTTCCGCTAAGAACTGACTTCAGCTTCGTACGAACGAACGCTGGACCTTTACCTGGCTTCACATGTTGGAATTCAACAACTGTCCACAGTTGACCTTCGATATCAAGTGTCATTCCATTTTTAAGATCATTTGTTGATGCCACAGCTAATCCACCCGCTCTTTATCTATTCGGTTAATGTAAAAAGTAATTGAAGGGGTAAGGATACCTGCTCGTAAGGGGTGCTTTGTTACTTGCCTACGAGATTTTGCATCGCAATGATGGCCAAAACGTAGGAATTTGGCCCAAATCCGCCGATAGTTCCATTGGCTACGCCCGAAATCACAGAGGTATGCCTGAATTCTTCTCGAGATAGTGGATTTGAAAGATGAACTTCAATTAACGGCGTCTTCACTAATTCTGCAGCATCACGTATTGCATATGAGTAATGAGTAAAGGCTGCTGGATTGATAATTACCGGCAGCTTCTTATCTGCTGCCTCGTGCAACCAGGCAATGATTGTTGCCTCGTCATCACTCTGACGGACATCCGCTTCAAAATCATGCTTACCTGCTGCAATCTCAATCATCGACTTTAATTCACCGTAATTGAGGTCCCCATAAATCGATGAGTCACGGATATCTAACCGCGAAAGATTAGGGCCATTGATTACGAGTAACTTCATGAACTAATTCTCTCATAGGCAGCATCTAGTTCGGCGGAGGTTAAATCTTCAAGGCGGGTAGTCGAACCTATTCCATTGAGTGCGACAAATCTGATAGTGGTTCCTCGCGCCTTCTTATCCAAAGCCAACAAGGGCAAAAGTTTTTGCCATGCTTGTCGATCAAAGGTTATTGGCAGTTGGTATGCCGAAAGAAGTGACCGATGTAGGTCAAGTTCATCAGTACTTATCAAGCCACGGGCTGCTGCCAATTCCGCTGCATAAACCAGACCAATGGACACGGCCTCACCGTGACGCATTTGGTACTTTGCATGAATTTCAATTGCATGTCCAAGTGTGTGACCATAATTGAGTGATTCACGAGCAAAGCTCTCCTTGAAATCCGAGGAAACAATCGCTGCCTTGACGCTAACTGCTCTATGAATTAGTTCAGCCATAACATCAGAATTTTTACGCAAGGAAGCAACTGAATGATCTGCGGCTAGGGCAAGAATCTTGGGATCAGCGATAAAACCACACTTAATTACTTCAGCCATGCCTGCTGCAAAATCACGATCGGATAAGGTTTTCAAGAAGTTCGGATCAATTAAGACCGAAGAAGGTGAGTGAAAAGCACCAATCAAATTCTTTCCATACTCTGAATTAATCCCAGTCTTGCCTCCAACTGAGGCATCAACCATCCCGGCTAATGAGGTTGGCAATGCGACCCAATCTAAACCGCGTAACCAAGAAGCTGCAGCAAAACCGGCTAAATCAGTGACTGCTCCCCCACCAATGCCAACAATTAAATCCGAACGTGTAAAGCCCGCGGCACCGAGCCAATTCCATACTTTATTAAGAGTTGCAACATTTTTTGCGGTTTCACCATCTGGCACATCAAATACATGAATTTCCGAATCCATCTCCATCAAACCTGACAAATCTGGCTTAAATCCCTCTGAGACAATTACTGCAACCCGAGTCCGCCCTTCACACATCTTCACGAGCTCTGTGTTCCAGTTTTCTGTCAAAATTACGGAATAGGAACGCTCAGCTTTGACTGCAATTGATGTCATTGCAAGTTCGATTCGATTATGGCGATTATTTCATCCACGGTCATGTCATCAACTTTAATAGATTGCGTTGCAAGTTTCTCGTAAATCGGCCGTCTCTGATCAGAAAGTGCCTGCCACTGCGCGCGTGGATTACCAAGGAGCAAAGGGCGATCACGATTAAATCCAACTCGCGGCGCAGCCGTTGCAAGGGAGACATCCAAAAAGACAATAGTCGAGTTTGATGAACTTATTGCGTCCTGAGCTGGTTGGGATATTGGAGCCCCGCCGCCAAGGCTAATAACTGCTGATGTTTCTTGCAGGACCTCTTTCAATGTTTCAAATTCAACACTTCGGAAATACTCTTCACCGTGATCGACGAATAAGTCAGTAATCTTTCTAGATTCCTTTAATTCAATCAACGCATCAGTATCAACAAAAGGCCATTGCAAATGAGCCGCTAAAGCGACGCCAACCGTACTTTTGCCACTGCCTGGTGCACCAATGAGAACAATGCGTGTCATGGAGGCGCTCTTACTTAAAGTTCAAATTAGCGATGTAGGACTCGAAATTACGACGCGTTTCAGTAACTGAATCCCCACCAAATTTTTCAAGAACAACCTCTGCTAAAACCAGAGCCACCATTGCTTCAGCAACAACACCTGCTGCAGGAACAGCGCACACATCTGATCTCTGATTAATAGCCTTGGCTGCTTCACCTGTAGCCACATCAATCGTATCTAGCGCCTTAGGAACAGTTGAAATCGGCTTCATTGCTGCTCGAACACGCAAGATTTCGCCATTAGACATTCCACCTTCAGTTCCCCCTGCACGATCAGTGCGACGAACAATCTTTCCAGTTGAGTCTTTTTCTATCTCATCATGCGCCACGGATCCGCGGCGAGTAGCTGTTCTGAAACCATCTCCGATTTCGACACCCTTAATAGCCTGAATACCCATTACAGCCCCAGCCAATTTTGAATCAAGGCGTCTATCCCAATGAACATGTGAACCCAAGCCAGGAGGCATGTTGAAAGCTAAAACTTCAACCACACCACCTAATGTGTCGCCGTCACGATGCGCATTTTCAATTTCCGTAATCATTAGCTCACTCGTTGCTTTATCGGCGCACCGAACTGGATCTGCGTCGATGGTTGTCATATCACCAGCTAACGGCAAGGGTGTGTCATCAGCAACTCGCACGGAACCAATCGAGAGCACATGGCTAAGGATCGTTATTCCGACAGTTTGCTCGAGAAAATTGCGTGCAACCGCGCCCAGTGCAACGCGGGCCGCAGTTTCACGGGCACTGGCTCGCTCTAAAATCGCACGCGCGTCATCTAGGTCATACTTTTGCATACCAACTAAATCTGCGTGTCCTGGACGAGGACGAGTAAGCGGAGCGTTGCGTGCTAAATCTTTTATCTCTTCCTCTGGCACGGGATCCGCCGACATAACTTTTTCCCATTTTGGCCACTCTGAATTGCCCACTTGAATAGCTATAGGTCCACCTTGTGTTAAACCAAGACGCACTCCACCAAGGATAGTTACTTTATCTGCCTCAAAGTTTTGACGTGCCCCACGACCAACGCCAAGGCGTCTACGTTGTAGATGAAAATCTATATCGGCTGTTGTGATCGAAACAGAAGCAGGGATTCCTTCGACAATGGCACTTAATGCCTGTCCGTGGGACTCACCAGCTGTTAACCAACGCATGTGCCTATTCTTGCAGATCAGGTCACTATCTCGTAGCCAAATATGTTGAAAGCCCTATGAAAATACTTGGTGCCAAGGGGATTTTCGATGGAATAGTGCGATTGATTCCGGTGAGTACCACTATGTGAACCACTGCCAATAGAAACACAAATCCGAGGAAGTCAAAGGCTTTGAAACTGTGACTCACTAAAACCAGAGCCAGTAATTTAATGTCGCCCATTCCAACTTTCACTACCAGTAATAGGACCAAAGCTATTCCCGAAATTACTACTTGGCGCAAATCTCCAAATCCATAGAAGACTAAGTGCGACGCCGCAAAAAGGAACAGTATTTTGGTGTAGATGTTCGGGATCACAAAAGTGCTGCAATCTGCAACACAAATTGGCATTCCTAGAAGAAGTAGTGCTAAATCCATAGTGGCAAATTACAACCAATAGCTTGTAGCAAATAGTGCTTGTGGATTAAGAAAGTTCTCTTTCACCGACTGAACGAAGCATCTTGGCTATTGCGCCTCGATCTATAGAGAGTGCTGTAAATATCGAAGCCTGCGAAATGGCCTGATGGATCAACAGGTCTAAGCCGTCGATTCCATAGCCTCCAACCTTTCTCCATTGCGCGAGCAATTGTGTGGGCCAAGGGTTATAAAGAACTTCGAAGTATGTGGCACTGGCTGATTGAACTTGATCAACAAAAACCGCTGCCGTGTTTCCTGGCGTTGTATTGACCACTAAGTCAAAGTCCTCGAAATCTATAGTTGACTCCCAGGATGTAAACTGCACTTCTGAGTTTGGGCAAGACTTTCTGATCGCAAGCTCACGATCAGGGCTGCGATTTACAACGGTTATTTCTCCACTAACTCCATCACATGCGGCGATAACTGCACGCGCCGTTGCACCAGCCCCAATGATCAAAACATTTCCCTTTGCATCACGATTATTGAAATTGAGTGCATGAGTGAAGCCCTCAACATCAGTACTAGTTAATTGCCATACTCCTTCAACCTTATGCAAAGTGTTTCCACTTTGTATTTGGCGTGAAATATTTGATACAGAACCAGCTATCGTCAATGCTTCTTCCTTCAACGGCATAGTTAACGACAAGCAATTCAATGAAGAGCCTTCATCATCTAGGAAATGCTTCAAATCTCCCGATGCGACCTCATAGGCTTTATAACTCGCATCAATACCGAGAAAGTCATACATCGTGTTGTGCAGAAGAGGACTCAAGGAATGAGAGATCGGTGAACCTAAGACGCCGGCTGAAATCATCCGAAAACACCTGCCTTCCGATTCTTCACATATATAGCTTTCCAACTGTTGAATTCTTCAAGCGACTTTGTAAAACGCGTATCCCCTGGGGCTACTGTAATGAAGTACAACCAATCGCCGACGGCAGGTTTTAATGCCGCCGAAATGGCATCCGCCCCTGGACTACAAATAGGACCGGGTGGCAACCCATATTTTTTATAGGTGTTGTAGGGAGAATTGATCAATGTTGATTGGGAACTCAAGAAGATTTCCCCGCGCAGCTTCTTAACGAAGTGGACCGTTGAATCCATCTGTAAAGGCATACCTATTTTCAATCGATTGTAAATAACGCTTGAGACCTTGGCGAAATCCTTCTGTTCTCCCTCGGCTTGAATTATCGAGGCTATGGTTAACAACTGTGACGGCTTGAACTTTTGTGTGCCAAGGAGCAACTCT
>CANLAC010000046.1 GCA_947488645.1 Actinomycetota bacterium
TAAATATTAAAGAACGTTGGTCTTGCCGCCTGCTGCAGTGATCTTGTCTACAGCAGATGATGAGAATGCGTGTGCAGTAACACTCACCTTCACATCAATATCGCCATTTCCAAGCACCTTTACAGGCAAACTGTCGCGAACAGCACCCTTTGCGATCAAATCTGCAACAGTTACATCGCCACCCTTAGGGAATAGCGCGTTAATTGTTGAAACATTGACTGCCTGGTACTCAATGCGAGCTGGATTCTTGAAACCGCGTAGCTTAGGCAAGCGCATTACGAGAGGTAGCTGACCACCTTCGAAACCTGGACGTACTGTGTTACGAGCACGTGTTCCCTTACCACCGCGACCTGCGGTCTTACCCTTTGATGCTTCACCGCGACCCTTACGAGTTTTAGCTTTCTTAGCACCTGGAGCTGGACGAAGATGATGAAGTTTTAAAGTCATCTTTATTCGACCTCCTCAACCTTGATTAGGTGGCGAACGGCGTACACCATGCCACGAATTTCTGGACGATCTTCTTTAACAACAACATCGTTAATGCGCTTTAGGCCCAATGAACGAAGTGTGTCGCGCTGCTCTGGCTTGTTTCCAACCTTCGAGCGAATCTGAGTTACTTTTAAACGTGGCATTAGGCACCTACCGTGATCTGTGAAGCGCGGATAATTGCTGCAGGTGCAACATCTTCTAATGGACGACCGCGTCGCGCAGCAATTTGTGCTGGGCTTTCAAGCATCTTCAATGCAGCAACGGTTGCGTGAACCATGTTGATTGCATTGTTAGATCCAAGTGACTTAGTCAAAACATCTGTGATGCCTGCACACTCGAGTACTGCACGCACTGGACCACCGGCAATAACTCCGGTACCTGGGCTTGCTGGACGTAGTAGAACTACGCCTGCTGCAGTTTCACCTTGTACTGGGTGAGGAACTGTTCCTTGAACACGTGGAACTGTGAAGAATGACTTCTTCGCTTCTTCCACTGCCTTAGCAATCGCTGCTGGAACTTCCTTAGACTTTCCGTAACCAATACCGACCTGACCGTTACCGTCTCCGACAACAACGAGAGCAGTGAATGAGAAACGACGTCCACCCTTTACAACTTTAGATACGCGGTTGATAAACACAACGCGCTCCATGAATGGGTTCTTTTCTTTTTCGCGATCATCACGACGTTCGCGACGCTCTGGGCGTCCCTTGCCGCGATCATTGCTAGCAGTTGTTGGTGCTGCAGTTGGATTAGCAGACATTAGAACTCCAATCCATTCTCTCGTGCACTGTCAGCAACAGCTGCAATACGACCGTGGTACTTATTACCTGCGCGGTCAAAGACAACAGTTGAAACTCCAACAGCCTTGGCACGTGATGCAATTAATGCACCAACAGCCTTTGACTTTGCAGTCTTGTCGCCCTTATCAGCACGAAGATCAGTTTCCATTGTGGATGCGAAGGCAAGAGTCTTGCCTTGTGAGTCATCAATAACTTGTACGAACAAGTGACGAGATGAGCGAGAAACAACTAAGCGTGGACGTGATGCTGTTCCAGCGACCTTCTTGCGGACGCGGAATGCACGACGGGCACGGGCGTTTGTTGCCGAACCTTTGCGGACCTTTACACCAATAGCCATTACTTCTTACCTGTCTTTCCTTGCTTACGGCGAACTACTTCACCTGAGAGACGCAAGCCCTTGCCCTTGTATGGATCGGCCTTACGAAGCTTCTTTACCTTTGCAGCAACTTCGCCAACCAACTGCTTATCAATTCCAGAGATATGGAACTTTGTTGGTGACTCAACCTTGAAGGTAATTCCTTCAGGTGCTGGGAATTGGATGTTGTGGCTGTATCCAAGCTGGAACTCTAGGTCCTTGCCCTTTTCAGCTACACGGTAACCAACACCGACGATTTCAATAGTTAATGTGTAACCGTTAGTTACGCCTTCAACCATGTTCGCAACTAGTGTGCGAGATAGACCATGAAGTGAACGTGTTACACGCTCTTCATTGGGACGAGCAACGGTGATAACACCGGCTTCTTGTGAAACTTGAATTGGCTCAGCAACGTTAAGTGAAAGAGTTCCCTTAGGACCCTTAACAGCAACGTGCTGTCCAGCGATTGTGATTTCAACGCCGCTTGGAACGGCGATAGGCATGCGACCAATACGTGACATTATTTGATCACCATACGTAGGCGAGAACTTCTCCGCCTACCCCTTGCTTATTGGCTTGCTTATCAGTCAGCAATCCAGATGAAGTTGAAATAATCGCAACGCCTAGTCCACCAAGTACTTTTGGAAGAGCTGTTGACTTTGCGTATACGCGAAGTCCTGGCTTGCTAACGCGACGCAAACCAGCGATTGAACGCTCACGGTTTGCACCAAACTTAAGGTCAAGAACAAGGTTCTTACCTACTCCATTGTCTGCATCTTCAACGCGATATCCAGCGATGTAACCTTCTTGCTGAAGGATCACTGCGATACGTGCTTTAACCGATGATGACGGCATTGAAACCGAATCATGGTAAGCAGAGTTCGCGTTGCGCAGACGAGTCAACATGTCTGCGATCGGATCTGTCATTGTCATACGTGGCCTCGTGGCCTTTCTCGAACTGGTTTCTTTGTATAGACCTTGTTCGTTGTAGTTAGTTGGATAGAACGATTACCAAGATGCCTTGGTGATACCAGGTAGCTCACCACGGTGAGCCATTTCGCGGAAACAAACACGGCATAGACCAAACTTCTGATAAACAGAGTGTGGACGACCGCAACGTTGGCAACGTGTGTAGCCGCGAACCTTGAACTTAGGCTTGCGAGCTGCTTTTACCTTGAGCGATGTTTTTGCCATTGCTTATGCCTCCTTGAATGGAAAGCCGAGCGCCTTAAGAAGAGCGCGACCTTCAACATCATTTTTTGCTGTAGTAACAAAAGTGATATCCATACCGCGCGGACGATCAACCTTGTCTTGTTCGATTTCTGGGAAAACTACCTGCTCAGTTAAACCGAATGTGTAGTTTCCATGTCCATCAAACTGCTTTGGTGATAAACCACGGAAGTCGCGGATACGAGGTAGTGAGATTGATAGCAAACGATCTGCAAACTCCCACATACGATCTCCACGCAACGTTACGTGTGCACCAATTGGCTGACCTTCACGAAGCTTGAACTGCGCAATTGACTTGCGAGCCTTAGTTACCTGAGGCTTCTGGCCTGTGATTGTTGTTAGATCGCGGATTGCGCCTTCGATCAACTTTGAATCACGAGCTGCATCGCCAACACCCATGTTCACAATCACCTTTACAAGTGTTGGAACCATCATTGGGTTCTTGAATCCAAATTCGCTCTTGAGTGCAGGAGCAATATCGCTCTTGTACTTAGCTTTTAGACGTACATCTACCTTTGTTGACATTAGATGTCCTTTCCGGTGCGACGTGAGATGCGAACATTCTTGCCCTCTTCGTTTTTACGAACACCAAGGCGTGAAGCCTTGCCATCGCTATCAACGACCATGACATTTGAAATATGCAGTGATGCTTCAACAGTGATGATTCCGCCAACCTTTACGCCGCGATCACCAGTTGTCTCCTTTGTATGACGCTTCTGGCGATTAACGCCTTCCACAGTAATACGGTTGTTATCAACTGAAAGAACCTTTCCTGTTGTTCCGCGATCTTTACCCGCGATAACAAGAACGGTGTCATCCTTCTTAATCTTTGCCATTATTAGAGCACCTCCGGAGCTAGCGAGATGATCTTCATAAACTTCTTATCGCGAAGTTCACGTGCAACTGGTCCGAAGATACGGGTTCCACGTGGCTCGCCATCAGCCTTCAAGATCACTGCGGCATTTTCATCAAACTTGATGTAGGAACCGTCTGGACGACGACGTTCCTTAACTGTACGAACGATGACGGCCTTAACGACCTCACCCTTCTTAACCTGTCCGCCAGGAATTGCATCCTTAACAGAACAAACGATGATGTCTCCGATACCGGCATAGCGGCGCTTG
This sequence comes from Actinomycetota bacterium, assembly GCA_947488645.1. GTDB lineage: Bacteria > Actinomycetota > Actinomycetes > Nanopelagicales > Nanopelagicaceae > Planktophila. The sequence goes on from CANLAC010000046.1 coordinate 3,999, forward strand.
GATCCACCGAGCACGCGAATACAAAGAAGCTCTTTAGCTCCTGTGTTATCCGCAACGCGTAGGCGCGATTCTTGTTGAATCATTAGTTATCCACCAGACCCTTACTTTGCCTTCTCGAGAATCTCGACCAAACGCCAGCGCTTTGTTGCTGACAATGGACGAGTTTCCATGATGAGTACACGATCGCCCATGCCGGCAGTGTTCTGCTCGTCATGTGCTTTTAACTTGCTTGAGCGAGACATAACCTTTGAGTACATACCGTGCTTTACACGATTTGAAACCTCAACGGTGATGGTCTTATCCATCTTGTCGCTTATAACAATTCCTTCACGAACCTTGCGGTCGCTGCGATCTGCAGGTGTAGTAGTCATTACGCAGCTCCTCCGATTCCTAGTTCGCGTTCGCGAACGATTGTGTAAACGCGTGCAATCTCTTTGCGCACTGCGCTTAGACGACCGTGACTTTCCAACTGTCCAGTTGCTGCCTGGAAACGTAGGTTGAAGAGTTCTTCCTTCAACTCGCGCACCTTGCTAGTCAAATCTTCTGCTGACAATTGGCGTAGCTCTTCATTAGTTGTAGTAGCCACTTATGCCTCCTCACGCTTTACGACACGACACTTCATTGGAAGCTTGTGCATCGCAAGACGCATAGCTTCAACTGCAACTTCCTCTGTTACGCCAGAGATCTCGAACATAACGCGACCTGGCTTAACGTTTGCAATCCACCATTCAGGTGAACCCTTACCGGAACCCATACGAGTTTCAGCAGGCTTCTTTGTGATTGGACGATCTGGATAAATATTGATCCATACCTTTCCACCACGCTTGATCGAACGAGTCATAGCAATACGTGCTGCTTCAATCTGACGGTTCGTTACATAAGCAGGTGCAAGAGCTTGAATACCGAAGTCACCAAATGCAACTTGTGATCCACCCTTTGTTGCGCCCTTACGGGATGGGTGGTGTTGCTTACGGTGCTTAACGCGACGTGGAATTAACATTAGTTAGATGCTCCTTCCGCAGTTGCAGTAGGTGTTCCCTGAGAAACAGTTACTTCTGCACGTGGTGCACGTGGTGTGCGAGGTCCGCGGCGTTCTGGCTTTGGTGCACGTGCTTCAGCAAGTGCCTTTTCAGCACGCTCTGTACGTGAACCAATAACTTCGCCCTTGTAGATCCAGACCTTTACACCCAAGCGACCAAATGTTGTTGCGGCTTCATAGAAACCGTAATCAATATCAGCACGAAGTGTGTGTAGCGGAACGCGACCTTCACGGTAGAACTCAGAACGTGACATTTCTGCGCCACCTAGACGACCACCACACTGAACACGAATGCCCTGCGCTCCTGCCTTCATCGCTGACTGCATTGACTTCTTCATTGCGCGACGGAATGAAACACGAGCAGCTAGCTGCTCTGCAATTCCTTGTGCAACAAGTTGTGCGTCAATCTCTGGGTTCTTAACCTCAAGAATGTTTAGCTGTACTTGCTTGCCTGTTAGCTTCTCTAGACGCTGACGAAGGATGTCTGCTTCTTGACCACGACGGCCAATAACAATTCCTGGACGAGCAGTGAATAGATCGATGCGAACGCGATCACGTGTGCGCTCGATTTCAATTCGAGAAACACCTGCGCGCTCCATACCCTTATTCATCAAGCGACGGATTTCGACATCTTCCTTGACGTAATCCTTGTATAGCTTGTCTGCGTACCAACGTGATTTGAATTCAGTTGTAATTCCGAGACGGAAGCCGTGTGGGTTTACTTTTTGACCCATTACTTGGTCGCTCCCTTCTTGTTCATAGTCTTGCTAGCGGCTTTTACATCGCTAACTGCAACTGAGATGTGAGATGAACGCTTCAAGATACGGAAACCGCGACCCTGTGCACGTGGACGGAAACGCTTCATTGTGCGGCCCTCGTCTACTAGTGCTTCAACAACCCAGAGCTCTGAAGCATCACGGATTGCTGGGTTCTTAGCCTTCGCATTTGCAACTGCAGAGTTAAGAAGTGTGTACACATCTTGTCCTGCAGCTTGTGGTGCGAACTTCAAAATGTTGAGTGCATCATCTGCACGTTGTCCACGGATTAGATCGACGATACGTCGAGCCTTCTGTGGTGTGTGGCGGATGTCGCGCAATACTGCGCGAGCGATCAATGAATTTTCTTGTGTGTTAGCCACGAGCTGCCTTTCGATCGTCGCCCTTAACGTGACCACGGAAGGTACGTGTTGGGGAGAATTCACCTAGCTTGTGTCCAACCATTGCATCAGTTACGAAAACCGGAATGTGCTTACGGCCATCGTGTACTGCAATGGTGTGTCCGATCATTGAAGGAATGATCATTGAGCGGCGTGACCAGGTCTTGATCACGTTCTTTGTATTGGCATCGTTTTGTGCATCTACCTTCTTCTGTAGATGTCCATCAACGAATGGACCCTTCTTGAGACTTCTTGGCATGAGGGCTCCTACCTACCGCTTCTTATTCGACTTGCGACGACGGACGATCATTGAATCTGATGCTTTCTTCTTACGAGTGCGGCCTTCAGGCTTACCCCATGGAGTCACTGGGTGACGTCCACCAGAAGTTTTACCTTCACCACCACCGTGTGGGTGATCTACTGGGTTCATAACAACACCACGTGTTGTTGGGCGAATACCTAACCAACGCTTACGACCAGCTTTTCCGTAGTTGATATTTCCCTGCTCTGCGTTTCCAACTTCACCAACAGTTGCGCGGCAACGAACATCAACGTTACGAATTTCACCAGATGGCATACGTAGTTGTGCATAAGGACCATCCTTTGCAACCAACTGAACTGATGCACCAGCTGAACGAGCAATCTTTGCTCCTCCACCTGGACGAAGTTCAATTGCGTGCACAGTTGTTCCCACTGGAATATTACGAAGTGGCAAGTTATTACCAGGCTTGATATCGGCCTTTGGACCGTTTTCAATCATTGCGCCTTGAACCAACTTGTCTGGTGCAATGATGTAACGCTTTTCTCCATCTGCGTAATGCAGAAGAGCAATGCGAGCAGTGCGGTTTGGGTCGTACTCAATGTGAGCAACCTTTGCCGGAATGCCATCCTTGTCATTGCGAACAAAATCGATTAGACGGTAGGCACGCTTGTGTCCGCCACCTTGGTGACGAATAGTGATGCGACCTTGGTTGTTACGTCCACCCTTTGAGTGAATTGGACGAACAAGTGACTTTTCAGGAGTCGAGCGAGTGATTTCAGCGAAATCAGGAACGCTTGCGCCGCGTTGACCAGGGGTCGTTGGCTTTAATTTACGAAGTGCCATGATGATCCTTTTCTTTTCCAGGTCCAGTTCCGCTTAGGAAACCGGTCCTCCGAAAATGTCGATGCGGTCGCCAGCTGCAACTTGAACAATCGCGCGCTTGGTGTCTTTACGCTTTCCATCACCAAAACGAGTCTTCTTGTTCTTGCCCTGACGGTTCATTGTGTTAACGCTTACTACCTTCACGCCGAATACCTTTTCAACAGCGATCTTGATCTCTGTCTTATTAGCATCTGGTGCAACGATGAATGTGTACTTGTTCTCATCAAGCAACCCGTAGCTCTTTTCAGAAACAACTGGTGCAACTAGAACGTCGCGGTAATCTTTCATGCGCTGACCTCACTTTCACGTGCAACTGAAGTTGTGCTCTTACCCTTTGAAGGAGCTTTGAGGAAATCTTTGATCGCAGCTTCTGAGAAGACAACGTCATCGCTTTTTAGGATGTCGTATGCGTTCAACTGATCTGGAACAAGCAAGTGCATGTCATCAGCGTTACGAAGTGAACGCCATGCAAGATCCTCAGTACGTGAGACAACTACAAGAAGATTCTTGCGATCGCTGAACTGACGAACTGCTGCAATTGCTGACTTCGTTGAAGCTGTCGTTGTAATTGAATCCAGCACGTGAATACGATCGTTGCGCTGGCGGTCTGAAAGAACTCCGCGTAGGGCAGCAGCAATCATCTTCTTTGGTGTGCGTTGGAAGTAAGTACGTGGGCGAACAGCGTGTGCTGCTCCACCACCGCGTTGCAACGGAGCGCGGATAGAACCCTGACGGGCACGACCTGTTCCCTTTTGCTTGAACGGCTTCTTACCTGAACCAGAAGTTTCTCCACGGTTCTTTGCCTTTTGTGTTCCCTGGCGTGCAGCTGCTAGTTGAGCAGTTACTACCTGGTGAATTAAAGGAATATTTGTTTGAACATCGAAGATCTCAGTTGGTAGATCTACTGATCCAACCTTCTTACCTTCTGCGTTCTTTACTTCAACAGTAAGCGCCATGATTAGTTGCCAGCCTTTCCTGCTGTTTCATAGATCGCGTGCTTAGCTGCAGAGCGGATGAAAACAAGCTGTCCGTCTGGGCCAGGAACTGATCCCTTGATAAGAAGTAAGTTGCGGTCTGCATCAACAGAGTGCACAACAAGGTTTTGAGTTGTAACGCGAACGCCACCCATAACACCTGACATGCGCATACCCTTGAAAACACGACCTGGTGTTGAACATGCACCGATTGAACCTGGCATACGGTGCTTACGATC
>CANLAC010000047.1 GCA_947488645.1 Actinomycetota bacterium
GCTGAGTTCATACCCCTTTAGCGGGAATTGATCTAGCCACTTTTTCATGTCCAGAGGAGACTTAGCCCCTAGTAACAAACAGGCTTACACCAGGGGAGTTGTACATGTCAGGTGTTTTTTCACCAACACGCGCCAAGATTAAAGAGCGCACGCTTCGCACAGATAAGTGGTGGTTACAACCACTTGCAACCTTCGGAGTTCTAATCTCCTTTGTTATTTATGCAACCTTCCGTGCCTTTGAAGGTGCTAATTACTACAAGGATCACTTGATCTCTCCTTTTTATTCACCATGTTTGTCAGAAGCATGTCTTCCTGAAGCAACGATTCTTGGCTTCACACCAGTAAGTGCAGAAATTCTTAACTTTGCATTGTCACCAGCACTCATCATTCTTATCTTCCCTCTTGGTTTCCGCATGACCTGTTACTACTACCGCAAGTCCTACTACCGTTCGTTTTGGATGTCACCACCAGCATGTGGTGTTGCAGAACCTCACAAGAAGTACACAGGTGAGACACGATTCCCTCTCATCATTCAAAACTCACACCGCTACTTTTTCTATGCAGGTTTGCTGCTCAATGTAATTCTTACCTACGACGCAGTTATTTCATTTAAGAACCCTGAAGGCGAGTGGGGTCACATGAGCGTTGGTTCACTTGTTCTTCTTGTGAGCTCAACAATGTTGTGGTTGTACTCAATGTCATGTCACTCATGCCGTCACACAATTGGTGGACGTTTAAAGAATTTCTCTAAGCACCCTGTTCGCTACAAGCTATGGAGTTGGGTTTCAGTTCTCAATCATTCACATCAACAGTTCGCATGGTTCTCATTAGCCGCTGTTGCATTCGCCGATATCTATGTTCGCCAAGTTGCAACTGGCGCATGGACTAACTTCTACTTCTTCTAAAGGGACATTCGACTATGACACTAGAACGCCATACATACGATGTCCTTGTAATCGGTGCTGGAGGTGCTGGATTACGCGCTGCCGTAGAAGCACGTGAATCAGGGTTGCGCGTAGCAATTATTTGTAAATCACTATTTGGCAAAGCCCACACTGTTATGGCTGAGGGTGGAGCCGCAGCATCTATGGGAAACGTCAATGACAAAGATAGTTGGATGGTTCACTTCCGCGACACAATGCGCGGTGGCAAGTTCCTCAGTCATTTCCGCATGGCAGAGCTTCACGCAAAGGAAGCACCAGATCGCATCTGGGAACTTGAAACATGGGGCGCTCTCTTTGATCGCACTAAAGAAGGAAAGATTTCACAACGTAACTTTGGTGGACATGAATATCCACGCCTTGCACACGTTGGTGACCGCACTGGTCTAGAACTAATTCGCACCATGCAGCAAAAGATTGTTCAGCTGCAGCAAAAAGATGGCCGCGAAACCGGTGATATGGAAAGTGGAATTAAAGTATTTGCAGAACTAACAATCACTGACATTCTAAAAGAGAATGGAAAGATTTCAGGCGCTTACGGTTACTGGCGCGAATCTGGCGAAGAGGTTTTATTTGAAGCACCTGCAGTTGTTATTGCAACAGGTGGTGTTGGAAAAACTTTCAAGATTACTTCTAACTCATGGGAAGGTACTGGCGACGGACATGCACTTGCATTAAAGGCTGGTGCAAACCTGGTTGACATGGAGTTCTTGCAGTTCCACCCAACAGGAATGGTATGGCCACCATCTGTTCGCGGAATTTTGGTAACAGAATCTGTTCGCGGTGAAGGTGGAGTTCTTACAAACAACCTAGGCGAGCGATTTATGTTCAAGTACATTCCAGATGTATTTAAAGATAAGTACGCAGACAACGAAGCAGAAGCAGATCGTTGGTATGTAGATCAGGACAACAATCGTCGTCCACCAGAGCTTTTGCCACGTGATGAAGTTGCACGTGCGATTAACACAGAAGTTAAATCAGGTCGCGGTACAGAACACGGTGGAGTTTTCCTCGATGTTTCAAAGCGCATCTCTGCAGACATCATTAAAAAGCGCCTTCCTTCTATGTGGCACCAGTTCTACGAGTTAGCTGGCGTTGACATCACTAAGGAGGCCATGGAAGTTGGCCCAACATGTCACTACGTCATGGGTGGGGTTGAAGTAGAGCCAGATACAGCAGCAGCAGTAGGTGTTCCAGGGTTATTTGCAGCTGGTGAAGTTGCTGGCGGAATGCACGGATCAAACCGTCTTGGTGGAAACTCTTTGACAGATCTTTTGGTATTTGGTCGCCGCGCAGGTATTGGCGCAGTTGATTACGTTAAGAAAAATGGCGCAAATCCTGTCAGCCAAGCAGCAATTACTGCAGCAGCTACCAAGATTCAAGCACCATTTGATCGCGCAGGTGGAGAAAACTCTTACTCACTTCATGCAGAACTACAAGAAATTACACACAACCTTGTTGGAATCATTCGCACGGGTAGCGAACTAAAGGAAGCAATCACAAAGATTGCTGAAATTAGAAAGCGCAGTGCAAATGTTTCTGTAAGCGGTGGACGCAAATTCAACCCAGGATTCCACTTAGCTTTTGATCTAGACAACATGTTGTTAGTTGCTGAATCAACTGCAAAGTCAGCGATTAATCGCGAAGAGTCTCGTGGTGGTCACACTCGTGATGACTTCCCAGTTATGAATGAAAAGTGGCGCCAGATCAATAACATCTCTTCATTTGATGGCACTCAGGTAAACATTCGTGAACAGGTATTGCCAACGATTCCTAAAGAGCTTTTCGATCTCTTTGATATTCATGAGCTGGAGAAATACATGACACCGGAAGAAATTGCGAAAGGCGGTTCCAACTAATGGCGCGCAATATTAAACTTCGCATCTGGCGTGGTGATTCAACTGATGGTGGTCTTAAAGATGTTGTTGTAGAGGCCAACGAAGGTGAAGTGGTTCTAGATGTAATCCACCGTGTTCAAGCAACACAGATGGGCGACCTAGCTGTTCGCTGGAACTGTAAGGCTGGTAAGTGTGGATCTTGTTCAATGGAGATCAACGGTAAGCCTCGTCTTGCATGTATGACACAGGTTGCATCATTTGGTGAAGAAGAGACAATCACTGTCACACCACTTCGTGCATTCCCAATCATTAAAGACCTTGTTACAGATGTGTCCTTTAACTACAAAAAAGCAATGGAAATCCCTGCTTATGAGCACCCTAAGGATCTAGCACCAGGTGAAGCTCGTATGGAACAGATCGATGTTGAGCGCTCACAAGAGTTCCGTAAGTGCATCGAATGTTTCCTTTGCCAAGATGTGTGCCACGTTGTTCGTGATCACGAAGAGAATAAGAAGTCATTTGCTGGACCACGCTTCTTTATTCGTATCGCAGAGCTAGATATGCACCCACTTGATATGTTGAAGAATCGCAAGAAAACTGCTCAAGAAGAGCACGGCCTTGGAATGTGTAACATCACCAAGTGCTGTACTGAAGTGTGTCCAGAGCACATCAAGATCACTGATAACGCAATTATTCCCATGAAGGAGCGCGTTGCAGATATTAAGTACGATCCAGTTCGCTGGTTAGGTACAAAGATCCGCAAGCGCGAGGGCTTATAATTTATTCATGACGTTATTGGTCCGTTGGGCCGCATTGGCACTTTCCTTTTGGGTTGCCACAGTTTTAATTCCTGGGATTAACGTCCAAGGTGGTCTCACAACATACCTATGGGTGGCACTGCTATTTGGTTTGCTCAATGCAACGCTGGGTTCTTTGCTAAAACTTCTCACACTTCCAGCAGTCATTCTGACACTTGGTCTATTTCTTGTAGTTGTTAATGCATCGATGCTGATGCTGGTTTCACGGTGGAGTAACAAGTTAGAGGTTGAAAACTTCTGGGCTGCAATCTTTGCAGCGTTAATAATCAGCGTGATTACCAGATTAGTGTCAAGTGTTGGCAAGAAAGCATTACCCTTCTGAAATCCTTAGTGTTGGTTTCAGTGGGCGGTATCGCTGGAACTTTGTCACGCTTTGGATTAGGCGAGATATTTCCTGATGATCGTGCTGGCACACTAGCTGCAAATCTGATCGGTGTTGCACTCGCCGCCATTCTTTTAGTTGTCATGGAACGCCGCGGAATCACTGAAATACGCTTACTTTTACTACCAGGATTTTGCGCAGGGTTGACTACATTTTCAGCTGTCACCGCACAATCCTTAGAACCACGCGAAGGGGGATTTGCGTTCTTACTTCAAAACGTAATCCTTTCATTAGTTATCGTTGTAGTTCTCTTGCCTTTGGCTAGGAAGTTTGTTCCGGTGCGCTCATGAATATACTTCTTGTGATTTTAGGTGCAGCAGTTGGAGCACCATTGCGTTTTGCGGTGGATCAATACATCCGAAAGTTCACAACCAAGCCATACGGAATCTTTACCGTAAACATCCTTGGCTCTTTCTTTTTAGGCCTAACCTATGGAAAATCTGAGCAAGTCGATGACCTATTTGCAATTGGCTTTGCAGGGGCTTTCACAACATGGTCAACATTCATGTTGGACATTTATCTAGCCTATGAATTAAAGAGATATAAAGAGGCAGCGGCGAATCTAGTTATGTCGTTAGGTTTTGGTTTGTTAGCGGCGTGGATTGGTTTGCAGTTAGCGTAGAGAAGCCATCCAGGCTTCAACCTCATCTGGGTGATGAGGAATGTGTTCGCTTAAGTTGATGCAACCATCTTCTGTAACAACAACATCATCTTCAATACGTATACCAATACCGCGGTATTCAGCTGGAAATAGTTCATCATCAGGTTGAATATAGAGACCAGGTTCAACTGTTAGACACATTCCTACTTCTAATATTCCATCGCGGTACTGTTCTGCGCGTGCATGAGCGCAATCATGAACATCCATACCGAGCATATGGCTAACACCATGCAAGGTCCAACGCTTATGTAATCCAACTGCTGGATCCATAACCTCTTCCAGGCTCATCTTTATGATTCCCATATCAATAAGTCCTTGTGCCAAAACTGTGTGACTAGCTTTGTTAATTGCCAAGAACTTTTCACCTGGTTTTATCGCTGCAATACCTGCCTTTTGTGACTCATAAACAAGCATGTATAAAGCACGCTGGGCTGGTGTGAATTTTCCGCTGATAGGTAAAGTTCTGGTGATATCTGCTGTGTAGTACGAATCAACTTCCACGCCTGCATCTAGGAGTAGTAGATCTCCATTTTTGACTACACCATCGTTGCGGTTCCAGTGCAACACGCATGCGTGTGAGCCAGAGGCGGCAATGGTGTTGTATCCAAGATCATTTCCTTCAATACGTGCGCGTCCAAAGAAGGCAGCCTCTACAACTCGTTCTCCGCGAGGGGTTGTTACAGCAGCTGGCAATGCGCGAATAACATCGTTAAACCCACGATGGGTCGCATCAACAGCCTTTTGCATCTCTGCAATTTCGTAATCATCTTTAATGAGACGAGCAACCGAAACAAACTCTAGTAATTCAGCATCGCGAGGGTGCTCTTTAACAGTCGAGTCAACAACTTCATCAAAACCGTGAAGAGCGGCTGACTTCTTTCCCTTGAGGAACTTTTCTAACCCTGCAATTTCGCGGACTTCAATTCCATATCGCTCTGAAGCTTCATCTGTTGTGAAGCGACGGCCAACCCAGAGCTCACCATTTTTAGCATCTGTATAGAAAGCAGCGGTGTCGCGGGTTGACCGTGGATTAATAAAAAGAATAGGAGCGTGCCCAGAACCACTTGGCTCCATTACTAACACTGAATCAGGATTTGCTTCCACGCCTTGCACACCGGTGTAGTAAGCGAAGGCTGTGTGTGGGCGGTATAAATAATCTGTGTCATTGCTGCGCTGCTTGGCAGCACCACTTGGAAGAACCAAGCGCAATCCAGTAAAGGCTGCAGATAACTTCTCGCGGCGAGCTACACAATGTGCAACTACTTCATCTTGATGAATTCCAGTTAAAGGTGTTGGCGCCCAGCCCGTAGACATGAACTCTGCAAATGCTGCAGATGGTGCAACATCGTAAACACGCTTTGCGCCTCTATCTAACGCCTTATCTGAATTTTCCATATATCTAGCCTACAAGAATTGGTATTGGCAGTACACCTATAAGCGAGTAACTTTCATGTATGAAGATGTTTTTTATTGTTGAACTTACGATAAAACAGGGTGAGCGGGCACAACTGCTTAAGTATTTGAATAACTACGCTATAGAAGTGCGCACAGAAGATGGTTGCGAATGTCTGGATATCTTGGTTGATCCACAATCTAGTAAGACTGTGATCCTGTATGAAATTTGGCGTGATGTTGCCTCTCAACTTGCTCACCTAGAGACAGCCAGGTTTGCTAAATGGAAAGCCTTTTCCGACCCACTTATTGAGGGCTTCAGTGTGAAAACCCTCCAGTCAGGCGAGTAGTCCCGGCCCTGCTAAGCCTGTAAACTACTGCTGTACAAGGAGACGTCGCATAGCCCGGTCGAGTGCGCCTCACTGCTAACGAGGTAAGGTGTTAAAGCCTTCAGGAGTTCAAATCTCCTCGTCTCCGCAAGTAATACCAATCAAGGAGATCTGTTGCCTACATTTAAAATAGCAATTGTTGGCGCAGGACCTGCAGGTTATTTCGCTGCGCAAGCTCTCCAAAACCTTGCTGATGACAATCGAGTGTTTGAAATCGACATGATTGAGCGCCTACCAACCCCATGGGGCTTGGTTCGAAGCGGTGTTGCACCAGATCACCCAAAGATTAAAACTGTTTCTAAGGTATTTGAAAAGATTGCATCCCAAGAAACCTTTAGATTATTTGCAAATGTAGAAATTGGCAGCGATATTTCTGTTGCACAACTTCAAGAAAAGTATGACGCGGTCATTATCGCAACCGGATCTTCACTAGGAAAGACTCTTGGAATACCAGGTGAAAACCTGCGCGGATCATTATCTGCAGCCACTTTTGTTCCTTGGTATAACGCACATCCTGACTTTGTTGGAGTTGATACTCCACTGGACGCGGATACGGCAGTTGTTATCGGTGCAGGTAACGTTGCAATGGATGTTGCGCGCATGTTGGCGTTAGAACCAAGTGAGTTAGATCCAACTGATACGGCAGATCATGCGATTGATGCCTTTAAGAAGAGCAATATTCGCAAGGTCTATGTGAGCGCTCGTCGTGGACCAGAGCATGCAGCCTTTACATCACCTGAACTTCGCGAACTTCCAAAGTTAGAACACACAAATGTACTTATGAATAAGGCTGATATTGAAGCCGCAATTGTTCGCGCAGGTGATTCACCCGAAAAAGATGTGAAGAGCAATTTGGATGCGATGTTGTTGATTGCGGAAAATCCAAAGATTGAGCATGAGCGCACCATGGAATTTCTATTCCAACACACTCCAAAAGAGATACTTGGAACAGATCGCGTAGAGGGAGTTGTGTATTCAACCCCAGACGGAGATGTAACTATTAAGTGTGGTCTTGTTATTACCGCTATCGGGTATCAAGCACACGGTATCGAAGGTGTGCCGTATGAAAACGGCAAGGTTGTTAACTCTGACGGCCGCGTCAAAGATAATTTGTATGTTGTTGGCTGGGCAAAGCGTGGACCATCAGGGGTAATTGGCACTAATAAATCAGATGCAGCAGCGGTTATGAATCTGTTGGTTGAAGATCTAAAAAGCCCAAAGAATGCTGGCGATATTTCGGAGATCTTGACCCATCAAGTTGTCGTCTCACAAGAGCACTGGCAAAAGATTAATGAGGCAGAGGTTGCAGCTGGCGAGGCAAAGGGTAAACCTCGGGTTAAGAGTGTGGAGCGCACAGAGATGCTTAAGCACGCAGGACTGTAACTCTTCACCTTCCCGCAACCATGTCGTAACCAATTAAGTGTGCGATCGAAAATTCGCTCTGGTTGGATACGGGTATGAATAAAACCCTCTCATCACGCAAAATCTTTAGCCTGGGCTCACTTGCCCTGGCTACATCGCTACTAGTTTCATTACTAGTTCCATCAGCGCAGGCGAATACATATTCATTGCCTAACGCTCCAACAAATGTCACCTCATATATTGGCGCTAAGGGCGTCGTTGTTAAATGGACACCTGGCGCAAATGTCGCACCAGATGTTATCGGCCACGTTGTTTCAGCTGGTGCGGGTTCATGCCCAATCTTTGTTCCAATCAGAAATAGCTCTGTGGTAACAATGCCAGTTGTTGTTGGCCAGCCTGCAGGAACTCCGGTTGTGCAAGCGGTTAACGCATATGGTTTCTCAAAGCCAACTGCTTCAAGCAAGAGCTATACGAGAGATCAACTAGCTACTGTAGCTAATTCAAACAACAAGGCTGTTCAAGTTCTTCAACTCAGCGACCTTCACGGTGCGATTGAAGTGGGTGGCTCTTTTGGTGCCGCGCTTCTTACAAGCAACTGGGCAGCAGATCGCGCAGCGAACGCAGCAACGATC
>CANLAC010000048.1 GCA_947488645.1 Actinomycetota bacterium
CAAAACACTTAATACGATCACCGTGGTTATAAACCTCACCCGGAACTTGCTCCTGTGGCGGGATGCGACCTTCAACGCGGCCAAGGTTGACGTTAATCATCTTAGGGTCGCGCCCTTGTTGCACAACCCCAGAAATAACATCTCCCACTGAAGCTGTGAACTCTCCAACTATCTCTGCATCATTTGTTTCGCGCATTTTCAATTTAATTATCTGACGCGCAGTAGATGTTGCCATGCGCGAGAATCCGTCAGGTGAATCAATCTCTTCGCTAATACGCGTTCCATCTTCTCCAAAGATTGGAACAAGAATTGAAATTTCACCAGTCTCGCGATCTAAATGCGCTCTGGCATGGCGCTTGGCTGTCTCTGTTTGATTGTATGCACCAAGAACTGCAACCTCGATTGCATAAATAAGATCTTCAAGATGAATATCTTTTTCTGTCGTCAGAGCAACTAAGGCCGACATCTCTACATGCATTAGATCTCATCCTTACGATTAAATTCGATCTCTACGTTTGCGCGCTTGATATCTGCAAATGCAACTTCATGAGTCTTCATTCGTCCCTTAAGGTTCTCAACCAAAATTGCTCTGATTTCATCAAACTCAGTTAAGCGACCAGAGACTTCAGTGTCATCGTTGAGTGTGGCCTTAACTATTCTGGTCAGATTCTTTGTCCAGTGACGAGGCAAAGTGAGGGGACGTTCGATTCCAGGTGAAGTGACTTCAAGGGTAAAAGCTTCAGTCAACAATGGTGACTCATCAAGAATTGCTGAAATTTCACGGCTAACAACTGTTACTTCATCAAGACTAAGTGGGGCAACTCCATCGATCATGCAGGTAACGATGCGGTGATTACCTGGATTGCTTGTAAAGACATCTTCTAGAAAGAAACCCGCGTTTTCTACAGCAGGTCGAATTGCATCGGCGATTAAATCCTTAAGAGCCATCACATTCTTCTTTCTATTAAGTTGTGCCCTAATTGTAACGCGAATAATTAGAAGGTTGCAATTCCTACCTTCACGATCAATGCCACGGTAACCAGCAAGAAGACTTTACGCACCAAAGTAGAGCCACCTTTGATAGCCAGACGTGCCCCAATTACTGCGCCAGAAATATTTGCAATTCCGAGGATGATGCCGATCTGCCAAAGAACCGCGCCATTTATTCCAAAGACCATAATTGCTCCAACATTGGTTGCAACATTGACCACCTTCGCAATTGCAGATGCGGTTATGAAGGCGTACCCAAGTGATGCAACAAGAATGAGCATCAAGAAGGATCCAGTTCCTGGTCCAAAGATTCCATCATAAAAACCAATAACTACTCCGGCAATTGCCGCAATTTGCACTCTGCGCTTTGGAAGATGGCGCAGGTTTTCGAACTTTCCTAAATCAGGTTTAAACCATGTATAAACCGCAACAATAATCAACAGCACCAAAACCATTGGCCGCATACTGCTTGTCGGAATCTTGGAAGCCAGAACTGCTCCCCCAGCAGAGCCCAGAAACGCTGGAACACCCATCGCAATTAATATCTTTGGATCAGGTTTAATCTGCTTCCTATAGAGCGCAGCTGCCGTTGTTGTTCCAAATACTGCCGACAATTTATTGGTTCCAAGCACCTCGGCGGTTTCAGACTTTGGTAAACCAATCAATAATGCAGGGAGTTGAATTAACCCACCGCCACCTGCAATGGAATCAATAAATCCTGCAAAAAAGGATGCTGCTAGAAGAAAGAGCGCTGTTGCAACCGTTAAATCTGCAAACACAATTACTTAAGAAGCTCTGCGATCGAAGTTAGCGCACTAGTAAGTGCAACCTCTTTTTTGTCACCACTCCTGCGTACTCGAACTTCGACATTTCCTTCAGCCAAAGCTTTACCCACAACAACGATTATTGGATTACCAATCAACTCTGCATCCTTAAACTTCACGCCAGGGCTTGCATCACGACGATCATCTAACATAACTGAAATTCCCTGTGCTTCGAGATCAGTTCCTAGCTTGAGCGCTGTTTCAAACAACAGGTCATCTTTACCTGCAGCAACAATATGGACTTTGGCTGGGGCTAACTCTGCTGGCCAGTTGAGGCCGATTTCATCATGGGTTTGCTCGGCAATTGCAGCAACTGCGCGAGTTACTCCGATTCCATATGAGCCCATGGTCACAATCTGCGACTTACCGTTTTGATCAAGAACTGTCAGATTTAACGCCTCTGCATACTTACGGCCAAGTTGGAAGATGTGACCAATTTCAATTGCGCGATCAATAACAATAGCTGTTGCGCACTCTGGACATGCATCTCCTGCACGCACTTCAGCGGCTTCCACATATGCATCAGGTGTGAAATCACGACCGTTAACTACGTTTCTTGCATGGCGATCCTTTTTATTCGCACCAGTTACCCATGAAGTTCCGGGTGCTACACGTGGATCTGCATAAACAGTAATTCCTGATTTCTTTGCATCCTGTGGTCCGATGTAACCCTTGACTAGACCAGGGAACTTTGCAAAATCTGCATCTTCAAATACTCGAAGCTCATGGACTCCACCAAGGTTTTCTTGGAAACGCTTTAAATCAACTTCGCGATCTCCAGGAACTAGTACAGATATTGCCTTCTTATCTGCCATCAACATCACATTTTTCAATGTGTTGGCACCGGTAAATCCCCCACCAAATTTTGCATTAAGCAGTTCAACTAAAGAATCAATCGTTGGAGTGTTTGGAGAATCAAAATCTTCTAGTGCAGGAGTTTTTGAAGAATCCTCGGCAGCTATTTTTGTAACCATTGCTTCAACATTTGCGGCAAATCCACACTTAGGACACAAAACATATGTGTCTTCACCTGTCGAACAAGGTGCTAAGAACTCTTCAGATTTAGATCCACCCATGGCACCTGAAACAGCTTTTACGATGTTGTATTTCATACCTAGACGATCAAAGGTTTTTACATAAGCTTCGCGATGGTTTTGATAAGACACTTCAAGTCCAGCATCATCAATATCAAAGGAGTACGAGTCCTTCATGACAAATTCTCGGCCTCGGATAATTCCGCTGCGTGGACGGGCTTCATCACGGAACTTTGTTTGAATCTGATAAATGCTAAGTGGCAGATCTTTATAGGATGAGTATTCACCTTTAACCATCAGGGTAAACATCTCTTCATGTGTTGGACCTAGTAAGTAATCCCCGCCTTTGCGATCTTGCAATCTAAATAAGGCTGGACCGTACTCTTCCCAACGGTTAGTCGTTTCATAGGCTTCGCGTGGAAGTAGCGCTGGAAAGTTAACCTCTTGAAAACCAGCGTTATCCATCTCTTCACGAATTACTCGTTCAACATTGCGAAGTGTGATCACACCAAGTGGCAGCCATGAATAAATACCTGCGGCGATTCGGCGCACATAACCAGCACGAACTAACAGCTTATGGCTTGCAACCTCAGCATCTGCTGGGTCATCGCGAAGAGTACGCAAAAATAGCGTAGACATTTTCAACATGGGCAAACCTTATCGAACATCAACTGAAGGTTGCCCTGAAGCAACCCCGGCGGCTTCCATTTCTTCTGCTAAGCGCATCGCTTCTTCGATAAGAGTTTCAACAATTTGCGCTTCTGGAACAGTTTTGATGACCTGACCCTTAACAAAGATCTGTCCCTTGCCGTTTCCTGATGCAACACCAAGGTCAGCCTCGCGTGCTTCACCTGGGCCATTTACAACACAGCCCATAACAGCAACTCGCAGCGGCACAGTCATGCCTTCCAAGCCGGCCTGAACCTGTTCAGCCAATGTATACACATCTACTTGTGCGCGGCCACATGACGGACATGAAACGATTTCAAGTTTACGCTGGCGCAAGTTGAGAGATTCAAGAATTGAAATTCCCACCTTCACCTCTTCAACAGGAGGCGCTGATAATGAAACTCGAATGGTGTCGCCAATACCTTCAGCTAGCAAAATTCCAAATGCTGTTGCAGATTTAATTGTGCCCTGGAAAATTGGACCAGCTTCAGTCACACCAAGGTGTAATGGATAATCACACTTTGCAGCAAGAATTCGATAAGCGTTAACCATTGTTACAGGATCATGATGCTTCACAGAAATCTTAATATCTGAAAAACCATGCTCTTCAAATAAAGATGCTTCCCACAATGCAGATTCAGCCAGCGCCTCAGGAGTTGCTTTTCCGTACTTTGCTAGCAAGCGCGGATCTAGTGAGCCAGCGTTAACACCGATGCGAATAGGAATACCAGCATCACCTGCTGCCTTTGCAACCTCTTTAACTTTGTCATCAAACTGCTTAATATTTCCTGGATTAACTCGCACCGCAGCACAACCCGCATCAATTGCAGCGAAGATGTATTTAGGTTGAAAGTGGATATCTGCGATCACTGGAATCTGAGATTTCTTGGCAATCTGCTTAAGCGCATCAGCATCATCTTGACTTGGCACAGCGACGCGAACAATCTGACATCCAGATGCTGTTAACTCTGCGATCTGCTGCAATGTTGCATCCACATCTGCTGTAAGAGTGGTGCACATCGATTGAACTGAAACCGGAGAATCACTACCCACACCAACAGAACCAACCTTCATTTGGCGAGTCTTGCGGCGAGGGTGCAGTGTTGGAGGTGGTGCACTTGGAATTCCGAGATCAACCATGGCTTTATTCTGCACTACGCACGGTAAAAGCGCCGAATTAAAGGTTGAGGGTCACTGGATTAATCACATCTGCAACCAAAAGCAGCAAGGTTAAACAGGCAAGAATCACAAAAACCACCATTGTTACTGGAGTTAGAACTGTCACATCGATTGGGGCAGGCCGCGGACGACCGCGCAAACGAGCAAAGAAGGCACGAATCTCATCTGCAATTGCAACGGCCATATGTCCACCATCTAGTGGAAGTATTGGAAGCAGATTAAAAATTCCGACAAAAATATTAAGACTTGCAACAATTAAGACAAAGGTAGCTAAGCGCTCCATCGGAGTGAGTTTGTCGCTTCCAACTGCTTCCCCAGAAACGCGTGCGACACCAACAACGCCAACTAAACCATTGGCATCTCGCTCTTCACCGCGCACTGTTGCGCCCCATAACGCTGGCACCTTTTCCGGCAACTTTGCTAGTGATTTAACACTTTCGGTTAAGAAACTCTTAGTCACGATCGCAGAGTTCTTAAGTGAAATCCACAGCCCTGAACGCTTTAAACCAACATCGTTGACTATTCCAAGCACATATCTCTTGGTTCCATCAATATCGGTCAATCGACCTGAAGTGGTTATCGAAATCTCTTGGCCATTACGATCAAGCACAAGTGTGAGCTCTTTGCCTTCTGACTCACGAATTACTTCAACATCTTTATACCACTCTGTGACCTTCTTGCCATTAATGGAAAGAATCTCATCCCCTGGTTGAATTCCCGCGGCTTCGGCAGCTGAATTAGGAACTACCTGGCTGATAACTGGAAGAACTTGATTTGTTCCGATTCCAGCAAAGAGAGTGAATAGAAGTACAAAACCGATAACGAAATGGAGAAACGATCCTGCACCTAGAACAACTAACTTCTTTGCAGATGAGGCCTTATAGAAAGCGCGATCTTCTTGCCCAACAGGTAGTTCATCACTAGGAGACATACCTTCGATCTTGCAGTAGCCACCTGCTGGAATCGCTTTAACTCCAAACTCAGTTTCTCCGCGCTGAACGGACCAGATTTTCTTTCCAAAACCAACAAAAAACTCGGAAACCCACATCCCATATTTGCGCGCGGTTAAGTAATGCCCAAACTCATGGATCATGACAGAAAGCAGCAGCGCAACAACAAAGGCGAGAATTCCAAGAAGTTCCATTAATTGCCTAACGTGAGAAGTTGCTTTGAAGTATGCACGATACCGCTGACACCTTAGAAATCCTCAATTATCTATCGAGAAGGTTCTGAGTGGGTGAATACGGTGTGCCGGAACGACGTTTTGCAATCGCACTCAAGGCTTCGAGAACCACACGGTTAGCCAAAATTGCTGTGATATCTGCAGTATCAAATGGCGGAGCAACTTCAACAATATCAATGCCGACAATTGGTAGTTCTAAACAAATTCGTCGTACCGCTTCTAATAACTCACGGCTAGTCATCCCACCAGGCTCTGGCGTTCCAGTTCCTGGCGCCATCCCAGGATCAACAACATCAATATCTACAGAAAGAAAGACTCCGTCGCAGCCATCAACTAGTGTTGCAAAGGATTCATCGAGCACCGCTTTTAATCCACGGTGATGTATCTCAGTCATTTCATATGAACGCATACCTTGATCGCGCATCCAGTTAAGGGTTGCATCCTCTGGCCAATATCCGCGAAGACCCAGTTGCAAGAAACGATCTCCACGAACATATCCATTGTTAATCAGGTTGCGCATAGGCGTTCCGTGGCCAACCAACGCTCCAAATTGATCCTCACCAGTATCAGCGTGTGCATCAAAGTGAATCATCGAAACTTTTCCATGACCTAAGTGATTAGCGATTCCTGCAACATCTGCTGATGCAATTGAGTGATCGCCCCCAAGAACAACGGGAATTATTCCTGCGCGCGAGATCTTTTCTGTTGCATTGCGCAACACATCCAAAGATGCAACTAAATCTCCACCTGGCATCATCAGATCCCCTGCATCTAAAACCTTGAGATCTTTCAATCCATCCGTGCGCAGTGCAAGGTGAGGTCTAGAACCATCGTGTGGCAGGTAATCTCCCCCACGAATTGCTTGCGGACCAAACTTGGCACCTGATCTATGTGAAGTCCCGCTATCAATTGGTGCGCCAACGATAATTACATCTGCGCCTTTGTAACTAGCTGGATCATCAAGATCACAGGCTGGGATACCTAAAAAGGTAAAACTAGGGCCATACATATTGCCGTGATTGGTCACTTAGAAACCTTTACTTTTTTACCAACAAATTGACCCGCAATCACAATAAGTAGCGCCAAGATGAACATGGCAGAACCAATCACATTGGCTTGTGCTGGAATACCTCGAGCTGCAGATGTATAGACAAATTCTGGGAAGGTTTTCAAGGTTCCGGAGTTAAAGTTGGTGATAATAAAGTCATCAAAAGACAAACTAAAGGCAAGTAATGCTGCCCCTGCAATACCTGGTGCGACCAAAGGCAGAGTCACGCGGCGGAAAGTTTCAAGCTCATTTGCATACAGATCCATCGCCGCTTGTTCTAGGCGTGGATCTAGAGAGGCAATACGTGCTTTAACGGTTACTACAACAAATGAAATACAAAACATCACATGTGCAATAACTGTTGGCCAGAAGCCAGGATTAATCTGAAACACCAAGAACAATGAAAGAAGCGAAGCACCCAAGACAATTTCAGGAGTTGCCATAGGTAAGAAAATCAACAAGTTAGAAGATGAGCGTCCCTTGAACGTGTAACGCCCGATTGCAAAGGCAATCATGGTTCCTAGAATCGTTGAGAAGATCGTTGCTAATAAGCCAATCTTTATTGAGTTTCCAAGTGCGGTACACACCTCAGGAGCACCACATGGGTTCTTCCAGTTATCTAATGTGAAGCCCTTCCAGATTAGGTTGGACTTACCTGC
Organism: Actinomycetota bacterium; assembly: GCA_947488645.1. Lineage (GTDB taxonomy): Bacteria > Actinomycetota > Actinomycetes > Nanopelagicales > Nanopelagicaceae > Planktophila. The sequence continues at coordinate 7,587 of CANLAC010000048.1, forward strand.
ATCATTAAAGGAGAAAGCAAATGTGTACAAAACCGGAATAAATAAATAGGTGAAGCCAAATACCGCATAAATACGAATGAGGTTACGTCCAAACCAGCGTGATAGCCGAGCCTTAGTTGGAATCGTTGGAATCGTTGCATCTTTTTGCTTGTTCATACCAACTCCTCCGTTCCCGCTTTTCGAATATAGACGGTAACAAGGATCAAAATTGCAGCCATTAAGGTAAAGGAAAGCGCGGCAGCTGTTGGGTAATCGACGATCTTGAAGTAGCGGGACTCAATAACATTTCCGATCATTTTGGTGTTTGGGCTTCCCAAAATGGCTGCGTTCACATAGTCACCAGCTGCAGGAATAAAGGTCAACAATGTGCCTGCAACAACACCTGGCATAGATAAAGGCAAAGTTACTTTACGGAAAGTAGTAATTCCGTTTGCGTAAAGATCTCCAGATGCTTCCATTGTGCGTGGATCAATACGCTCTAGTGAGGCATACAAAGGCAAAGTCATAAAGGGCAAGAAGTTATACGTCATGCCCATAACCACTGCAAAAGATGTTGAAGTAAGCGTGGTGCTTTGCCCAATTATTCCTATATTTCTAAGGGTCGGAACAACAAAGCCCTCTTCACCAAGAATCTGCTTCCAGGCAATGGTGCGAAGAAGGAATGAGACAAAAAACGGAGCAACAACTAAAACCAAGAGAAAATTCTTTAACTTTCCAGCCTTGAAAGCAATTGCATAGGCCAATGGATAGGCAATTGCTAACGCTAAAACGGTGGCACA
>CANLAC010000049.1 GCA_947488645.1 Actinomycetota bacterium
GCTGAAGGTCGAGTCAATGCATTAAATGCTGCAGCACCATTAGTTGCTCAGATCCGAGACAAGTCATTGCGTCCTGAATACACCAGACTACTTGCAGGCTGGCTTGGGGTTGAGGTTGAAATTGTTACGAAGGCTGTCTCTCGCGGAGTTAAAACTGCTCCTGCGCAGCAATCATCAGTCGAAGAAACAACTGCTCAGCCAAACTTTAGGCCAGATCCCAATGAAGCGCGATTGATTTTGGAGCGCGAAGTATTAAAGGCGAAGCTGCAAGAGCCCTCACTACTAGTTGGCGATCTATGGAGTTCGATAGAGGCCGGCGCCTTTACTCACCCTGCCTATGTTGCATTGCGTTTGGCTATCGATTCTGTTGAACAAATCGCACCAGACAATATTGCTGATGAGAATGTGAAGGCGTTGTTTACAGAATTAACTGTTGAACCTATCCGCGCCGATGGAAAGCCAACTGCTTCATATGTTGCAAGCATCGTGGCTCGTTTGCGAGAGGTGGCAATTTCACGATCTATCGCAGAACTGAAATCTTCGCTTCAGCGCTTAAATCCTGTCGAAAATGAGATCGAATACACGGCTGCTTTTGCCCAATTAGTTGCACTGGAAAGTGCCCGCAGATCTCTGCATGATTTGGCGCTTGGCAGCCTTTAGTTTTTGTCCAAACCCGTGTGTGCGCTAGAGTTTGCGCTTGCACCGTTAATCCCTGATAGCTCAACGGCAGAGCAGTCGACTGTTAATCGACAGGTTCTTGGTTCGAATCCAAGTCAGGGAGCATGAAGTTCTCCCGTAGATCCGCCCTTCGCATGGCCCTAGTGGGGGCAAGTACAACCTTGTTTGGAACTCCCGCCCTTGCTGCCAATCACCAAATTGTTAAATTAAGCAAGATCAAAGTTGGCGGAACTTATTCTTTTCAACTCAAAAATGGCGCACCAGCGCTCTTGTTTCGCACAAAGACTGGCGTCTTTGCCTTTCAAACAATCTGTCCTCACCAAGGTGGATCGGCAAAATATTTTGCTCCACGAAAGTTGATTGTTTGCCCAGTTCACAACGCCAGCTTTGATCCCTTTAAAAAGGGCGCTGTTGTCGCAGGACCTGCAACAAGTCCACTGCCTTCAGTAAAGGTTGCCATTAAGGGCGACTGGATAGTTGTTCTGTAAGAATTTCAGCGGTTAGTAAGCCATTTCTAAACTATCTCTCAGGTTAATGTGAGAACTTTTCTTTAATTGTGAAAGAGGTTGTTATGAAGAGAACTTCATCAAAAGTTATTGCAGGATTTCTGCTTGGTGCAACATTGGCCGGTGGTGTTGCAACAGCTGCTACATCAGAGCCACTTGGTGTGAAAGTATGTGTCGACAAAAGAACACAGGCGATTTTCTTAGCCGGATCAAATGGCTGTTCAACTTCTAGAACTTCCTTGACATTAGGTGCTCCAACAATTGATGTGAAAAGTATTGCATCCCTTGTAACTCCATCCGTAGTCTCAGTTAAGGTAGTTGCGACTGCAGGCAGTGGAAGCGGAAGTGGCTGGGTCTATAAATCTGACTCCACTTCATCATTTGTTATCACAAATAACCATGTGATTGCATCAGCTGCTACATCTGGCGTAATCACTGTTGAGTTACTTAATGGGGACACAATTCCGGCGCAGATTGTTGGTCGGGATATTGCCTATGACTTAGCAGTGCTAAAGGTCAATCGCGGAAACCTTGCAACTGTCACTGTTGGAGATTCTTCAAGGATTAGTGTTGGTGAATCTGTTGTAGCAATTGGTTCACCTTTGGGTCTTGCAAGCACAGTTACAAGTGGAATTGTTTCAGCGTTAAATCGTCCAGTAACTGCTGGCTCTTTCGGATCTGAATCATTTGTTAATGCGATTCAAACAGATGCAGCAATTAACCCAGGTAATTCGGGTGGGGCCCTGCTTGATTCACAAGGTCGAATAATTGGAGTTAACTCAGCAATCGCTACTTTGTCTTCAGGTGGGACTAGCGGCAGCATTGGACTGGGTTTTGCAATACCCATCAATGAGGCTAAACGTGTTGTTGATGAATTAATTGCAACGGGTAAATCAACACGTCCAGTTCTGGGAGTTTTCTTTGACTCTACCTTCACCGGAACAGGGGCAAAGATTGGACGTTTAAGTCCCAATGAGGGAGCTGAAAAGGCAGGAATACCTGCCGGATCGATAATCACAGCCATTGAAGGAGTCAAGATTGCAGATCAAGTTGGGGCAATCGTAAAGATCCGTTCTTATGCACCTGGCAGCACAGTTACAGTAACTGTTGAACTTCCAACCGGAGGCTCAAAGAGTTTCAAAGTCACTTTAGGTACTGCGCCGTCCAATTAATGTGACGTGGTTGAAATAGTGTCAGGGTATTGTTCACCTATGGCACTATTTCAACTTAACGTAGCAATTCCAGATCGCCCGGGTTCATTAGGACTACTTGCATCTGCAATTGGCGCAGCAGGTGGAGACATCCGCGCACTCGCCGTTGTGAAGTCAGAAGATGGCAAAGGGTATGACGATATAACTGTTGCGATACCAGGTAGTGATCCGACTGATCTGCTTAATGTTTTGGGTGCAATTGGTGGGGTAGAAGTACTCTCAATCAACCCGCTCTAGTTACTTACGAGATAAGAGTACTGCGCCTTGACTTGGTAGCGATGTAAAAAATCGCGGAGCCTTAAATTTCTTATCTGCAAAAGCTTTTTCAACTGCGCGAATTGTTTCCGTGGTCTTTGAAGCCTGAATCAGAGCAATTGCACTGCCACCGAAACCACCACCCACCATGCGTGATCCCAGAGCACCTGTAGCCAATGAAGCATCAACAGCTGTATCTAGTTCTGGACAGGAAACGTTGTAATCATCACGCAATGAAATATGCGATGCATTTATCAACTGTCCTACTTTAACAAAATCGCCATTGCTTAACGCCTCCACGCAATCTAGGACTCGCTTCATCTCGCCTACCGCATGACGTGCACGGATGTATTCAGTCTCCGTCAATTTATCTCGCGAAGAATCTAACTGTTCCATCGTTAACTCACGCATGGATTTAACAGATAATTTAGCTGCAACAGATTCACAGGATGCTCGGCGTTCGGCATAGCCACCATCAGTTAAGGCATGGTGGGCTTGTGTATCAATGATGAGTAGCTCTAATCCGTGTGATGCAACATCAAAAGGAATATTGCGAGTTGAAAGATCTCTGCAGTCCAGCAACAGTGCAGATCCAGTTGTTGCCATGAGGGAAACAGATTGATCCATGATGCCGCAAGGGACCCCTACGTATTGGTTTTCAGCCTTTTGCGTTAGGCGAGCAAGTTCTTCAAGATTAAATCCCATATCAAACAAATGATTCATCGCAGTTGCTACAGAACATTCAAGAGCTGCAGAAGATGAAAGACCTGCGCCAAGTGGAACATGCCCATCAATCATCAGATCGACTCCACTTTTAACACCCATCGACCAGAGGACGCCTAGTGCATATCGCTCCCACTCACCTTTAAGTCCAGGCTTAACATTGTTGATATCGACTGTGACAATTTTGTTTCGACGTTGAGCAGATGCAATTCGGACAGTTGAGTCATCCCGCTTTCGAGCGGCAACCAAAGTTCTATCTTTGATCGCAAAGGGGAGTACGAAACCTTCGCTGTAATCGATGTGTTCGCCAATTAAATTTACGCGCCCAGGTGCAGCAGCAACTAGATCTGGTTCGACGCCAAATGTGTCAAGAAATTTGCCTTCGATCGCGCTCATTGTTATGCCATTGATTTCAAGGTGTCAGAAACCATCGTGTTCATATCTCGACTTGGCTCCCAGGCAAGTTTTGACTTGGCCTTTGAAATATCTGCAATTAAAACCGCTGGATCACCTGCGCGGCGCGGAGAATCAATAAATGGAATCTGTTGCCCAGTAGCAGCACTTGCCGCTGCAACAACTTCGCGCACTGAGTATCCAGAACCGCTTCCAAGGTTATAGATCTCGTGTCCAGGCTTTCCTAATGATTGAAGAGCCTTTAGATGTGCGTCAATTAAGTCAATAACATGCACGTAGTCGCGAATACATGTCCCGTCGTGTGTGGGCCAATCGGTGCCAAAAATCTTTACAGGATTATCTGTTGTGCTGCGCAAAACATTAGGAATCAAATGTGTTTCAGGGTTATGTCGCTCTGCTAGCCATCCACGCTTTGCCTTGAGCGCACCCGCCACATTGAAGTAGCGAAGGGAAGCTGCAGATATTCCATGCGCTGCTGCCTCTGCCGTAATCATGTGATCGATTGCAAGCTTTGTAGCACCATATGGATTAGTTGGGATGGTCTCAGATGTTTCAAGGATAGGAACAACCTTTGGCTCACCATAGGTAGCTGCAGATGATGAAAAGACGATTTTAGTAATTAATTGTTCGCGCATTTGATCGAGCAAGATTCGAGTTCCATCAACGTTGACTGAGTGGTAGAGATCTGGCTTTTCAACAGATTCACCAACTAAGGATTTACCTGCAAAGTGCATGACCGCGTCGCAACCGGTTAGGGCGTCGGCAACTTCGCTGACATTTAGAAGTGACCCATTAACAAAGCGCACACCAGCTGGGACCGTATCGGCATGGCCCATACTGCAATCATCTAAAATTGAGATTTCAAAGCCTTGGGTAAGCAAGATTTCAACTGCAGTTGATCCGATATAGCCAGTGCCACCAGTTACTAAAACCCGCATTACAAAACTACTTCGCGCAACTGGGCTGCAGATTGTTCAGGACGCATATCCATAATGAATGCACCCATCGCAGATTCAGAACCAGCTAAATACTTTAATTTTCCGGGGGCACGACGAACACTTGTGATCTGCCAGTGCAGGCGCATAACATCTCGGCCTACGCGCACAGGTGCTTGATGCCAGGCTGCGATATATGCCATTTCAATTCCAAAGACGCCATCTAGTCTGCGAGTGACTTCAAGTGCGATCTCTGGGAAAGCATCACGATCTGCATCTGTTAAACCTGTCAGATCTGCAACTGGGTTGAGGGGAGTGATGTGAATTTCAAATGGGTAACGGGCAGCGTATGGAACAAATGCGATCCAACGATCATTTCTTGCAATGATGCGCTCTTTATCCCTAATTTCTCGGGCAACAACTTCATCAAATAAAACCTTGCCAGTTTGTTTCTTGTATTTGTTGGCAGCAGTCAACATCTTCTCAACGCGTGGTGGAATATATGAATAGGCATAAATCTGACCATGTGGGTGAGACAGAGTCACACCAATTTCTTCTCCGCGGTTTTCAAAGGGTGCAATGTGCTCAATGAAACTTTCTTGTGAGAGATCTGCTGTGCGATCAATCCATGCCTCAAGCAAGGTGCGAACACGTTGTGGGGTTAGATCCTTAAAGGCTTTGCCGTGTTCTGCTGTAAAACAAATTACCTCACACTTACCGGCTGCCGTTCCTAGATCAGTATCAGGTCCAACCAAGTCCGGAAGTGCCCAATCACCAACAGGTGGGCGAAGTGATGGCGAGCGATTATCAAAGACAACTACTTCAAAATCTGATTCAGGAATTTCAGTCAGCAACTCACCTGTCGTGGGACACAGTGGGCACAACTCTTTTGGAGGCAAGAAGATGCGACCTTGTCGATGAGCTGCCATTGCAACCCATTCATTGACCAATGGATCTAGGCGAAGTTCACCAATTCCTGGTTGCTGTTCCTCAGGCCTGGCATCTTCAACATTTCGCGCTTGGCCAGCGGTGTCGTAGTAACGAATTGTTCGACCATCGGCCATATGGCGATCATTTCTGATGACGCCTGCTTTTAGTTTTTTACTCTCGCCCATAGTGTCGTTACTCTACCTTTGTGAGTAAGCAATCTGCACTATTGAGCGCGCCATCGTCATCGCTACTGCTTGAAGTAGTCGAGGGCGCCCTTGTGATCCAACACTGGGGAGCACCCATTCATGGAGATCTCGCATCTGTGCAAACAGCGATTCGTCCATCCATTGCTAATAGCTCTTGGGATGAGCCACAGTTTCCCGGAATCATGCGCGAGAGTTCTCGCGGATTTTTGGGGCGTCCAACATTATCTGGACACCGTAATGGAAAAGCTTGGTCAACAAAGTTTGAAGTTACCGATTTTCATCATCAGAAAAACCACGTTGCAGTAACTTTCAGAGATCTTCACGCAGAACTTGAAGTGGTTATTACCTTTGACCTTGATATCCATGGTGTTTTATTTCAAAGAGCCACAGTTAAGAATTTAGGAAATACCGATTATTGCCTCAATGAATTTATCCATTGGTTGCCTCTTCCAAAGGAAGCAACACAAACTTTAGATTTCGCAGGGCGCTGGTCAAATGAGCGCAATCCGCAGCGCAAAGAAATCGCAACCGGCACCTGGGTTCGTGAGTCTAGAGAAGGGCGCAGCGGACACAATTTTTCTATCGCAGATATCGCATTAACTACGCAAACTTCCTTTCAATCAGGAAGCGCTTGGGCCACAAGCATTGCATGGAGCGGTAACTCACATTACTTAGTTGAAAAACTCTTTGATGGTTCACAATCAATTGGTGCTGGCGAGCTGTTACTACCGGGTGAATTGATATTGGCATCAGGTCAAACATATGAAGCACCTGCCTTGGTTTCAGTATTTTCAGCACAAGGATTAGATGGCGTAAGCGCTGCTTATCACTCATACCTTCGAGCACGCGATGTTCATCCAAAGAAAGAACGTCCACTCACGTTAAATACGTGGGAAGCGTTGTACTTTGATCACAACGAGGAAAAGATAAAAGCTTTAGTTGATGTTGCCGCCGAGGTAGGTATTGAGCGCATTGTTCTAGATGATGGATGGTTCCACTCCCGTCGCAATGACCGCTCTGGCTTAGGGGACTGGGTTATCGATCCTGCGGTTTGGCCTAATGGTTTGTCACCCATCATTAAATACATCAATGACAAGGGGATTGAATTTGGCCTGTGGTTTGAAGGCGAAATGGTTAACCCAGATTCAGATTTATATCGCGCCCATCCTGAATGGATTTTGTATGAAGCAGATCGTGTTCCACCACTGTGGCGCCATCAATTAGTTCTAGACATAGGCCACGAAGGTGCTTTCAACCATGTGCTCGAGCAAACCTCTGCTGTTCTTGCTGCGCACAACATCGGCTACATCAAGTGGGATCACAACCGTGTACTAATTGATGCAGGCCACCTCGGCGCAGCCGGTGTTCATCGCCAAACACAAGCGATCTATCGTTTATTTGCAGAGCTAAAAAAGCGTCACCCAGGACTTGAAATTGAATCCTGCGCATCAGGTGGAGCGCGTATTGATTTGGGTGTTATTGATTACGTTGATCGTTTCTGGACAAGTGATAACAATGACGCGCTAGAGCGCCAAACAATTCAGCGCTGGACTGCTCAAGTTATTGCACCTGAACTCCTTGGTACTCACATCGGTCCTACTCATGGTCACCAAACAGGTCGCACACTAGAACTTTCTATGCGTGCTACTACTGCACTATTTGGTCATGCTGGCATTGAATGGAATATCACAGAAGCAACACCAGAAGAGCGAAAGCATTTAGCGACATGGGCGCAGTACTACAAGAACAACCGTGGCCTGCTTCATTCAGGCAAGATGGTTCGTGTTGATTATCCGGAAGCACATGCATATTTACATGGCGTAAGAGCACATGATGCCTCTCGCGCAATTTTTGCTTACGTCCAATTGACACCAACAGTTTCAATTCATCCATCACCACTTAAGTTTCCTGGATTAGATCAGACAGCAAACTATGTAATTAAGGCTGTCTTTCCAGCAGGTAAGCCACGCTTTATGTTGATTACTCCACCCGAGTGGATGGCAGGAATAACAATGTCTGGTTCTGCGCTGTCTTCAATTGGTGTGACTGCGCCAATTCTGGCTCCTGCAAATGCGTTCTTGATTGAAATAAGTAAGGCTTAATCAACCCAATTCAAGGTTCGCTCAACAGCCTTTTTCCAACCCGCATAACCAACTGCACGTTGTTCTGGTGTACTTGTTGAATTCCAACGCCGAGATTGTTGCCACTGCTTTCGAACTTCATCTGTAGATGACCAAAAACCAACTGCTAGGCCAGCAGCATAGGCAGCACCGAGGGCGGTAGTTTCACCGATTAATGGTCGAGTGATATCAATTCCCATAACATCTGCTTGCATCTGCATGCATAGAGAGTTAGCGGTAATTCCTCCATCAACACGCATCTCCTTCATGGGAACGCCACTGTCGG
>CANLAC010000050.1 GCA_947488645.1 Actinomycetota bacterium
CTTGCTCGCACCATCGATGCAGCTAAGAAAGCCGGCATGTTTGTGGTTGGTCTAGATGGAGAATCAGATGACATCATCAGCAACATGAAGGTAGCAACAGAGCCTTTGATGATTATTGTTGGCTCTGAAGGCAAGGGACTTGCACGATTGACTAAGGAAAAGTGCGATCTTGTAGTTTCGATTCCGATTAGCGCGACCACTGAATCTCTTAATGCAAGCGTTGCAACTTCAATTGCACTCTTCCACGTGGATCAGCAGCGCCGCGCAAAGTAGGCAAAAAACTGTGAAATACAATCGTTTTATTGCTATTGGTGATTCCTTCACTGAAGGCATGTGTGATGAGAAAAAGTACGGCCAGTACCGTGGCTGGGCAGATCGCGTTGCCGATGTTATGGCTGAAAATCAAGAAGGTTTTCAGTATGCCAACCTTTCAATCCGTGGCAAGTTGTTAAAACAGGTAATTGATGAGCAGATCGAGCCAGCTATTGCGCAAGTAATTGATAAGACAACTTTGGTTTCATTTCATGCTGGTGCAAATGATGTTATTCGCCCCAAATATAACCCCAACCTCACATTACCTATGTATGCCGAAGCGGTGCGCAAAGTTGCAGCCTCTGGTGCAACGGTTATGTTGTTCACAGTTCTAGAAGACAGCGGCAGTACGGGACGTTTGGCAGAATCGTGGCAAGCTCGTTTTAAAGATTTTAATGAAAATGTCCGCGCCATGGCAGATGAAGTTGGCGCAATTTTGTGTGATGCAAATGGTGAGGCAGCTTTTAAAGATCCACGGTTCTTAGCATTTGATCGATTACATTTAAATCCAATGGGTCATGATCGCGTTGCGCAAGCAGTACTTGAAACAATCGAACTTCCGTTTGATCCATCATGGCGTCGTCCATTAGCTCCACAAGAGCCAACTTCACAATTTGTTAAGTCCGCAATTACTATTACTTGGTTTGTAACTTTTGCACTGCCATGGATGTGGCGACGTGCTCGTGGCAAATCATCTGGTGATGGACGCACCTGTAAGTATCCAATTGCAATCAATTGGCCGTTGCATCATCTTGATTAAATCTGAGTAACGGTCCACTCCCAAGTGTGAACACCAGTTTTGATGATGTATTTATCTAAAGTATCTGGACCACAAGAAGCAGTACCAACACCGCGGTGAGCAGCATCAATATGCACAACTGTGTTTCCACACGCCTTCACTTCAACATCGTGGGTGGCATCAGCTAATTCGCCATCCCTGTTAGGCGTTACAGAGACCTGAGCAGGCTTTGACATTGCAAAACGCAGACCATTTCCAGCTGAGTTTGTAACCTCAAACCAGCGAACCGCAGCATGTCCACCATTTTCTTGTGGTCGAACATATGGAATGTATTGAGCAGCAACTGTTGAGATGTAGCGAGCAATGCGACCAATTTTGCGGTCAGGGTATGACTCGTGTGAACCAGTACCGAAGTAGACAAGATCACTTAACGAACCATCTAGCTCAAACAATGTTCCAACACGTGCAAGGTCATCAAAAGCCTTTGGAATCGTGACAGATTCCTTAACACTAAAGCCACCAACAACTGGTGTGATTAGCTGAGTGTGCTTGAAAGAAACACCAGTACTTGTCTCCCAGGTGTTACTTACCTTGATTGAAGTTGGAGTTTGTCTGACAACACAATCGGTACGTGAAATTTCACGGACGCCATAACGTTCCCATTTAGCTGCGATATGTCCGATGCGATCATTATCTGTTGGTGCGCGCCATAATGAAACAGATGGTGCAACAATTCCGTATGGCAGAACAATCTGTCCGTGCTCATCAACAACATCGCCAATTTCTTTTGCCTTCTTTGCTGGTGCTAGCGCTGTTGATGGCAGTGCAATCTGACTCCACGCTATTTCTGTCATAGGCAAGGCCCAAGGCGTAGTTGCTATGCAAACTAGCGAGAAGGTAATGAAACGTTCTCCGCGGGTTGTGCCCTTTGCAAACTTCTTTGATGACACTTTAAAGTTAACTGACTTGCGAGGTGCAACCTTTGGAAGCTTTACAACGCCGCCATCTTGGATCACACCATCACAGGTGATTGACCATTGAAGTTGGTACTCACTCAAGTCTTTAAAGAAGTTCTTGTTGAAGATCTTGAATTGCCCAGTTGCTGGCTTAACGCCAGTGATAACAGCAGGTGCTGCAAGAGCCTTAAATTCATGCATTGCAGGCTTAGCTGTGCGGTCTGGGAAGACCATTCCGTCGCAGCAGAAGTTGCCATCATGCTTGGTTTCGCCGTAATCCCCGCCGTATGCGTTGCGCTTTGAACCATCTGGCATTGTCTGGACGGGACCGTGATCCCACATCTCCCAGATAAATCCACCTTGCAAGCCACGTGTTGATTCAATTACTTCCCAATACTCAGCCAACGTTCCGTTGCTGTTACCCATTGCATGGGAGTACTCACACATAATTAGTGGACGATCAGCCTTAGGAGATTTTGCATACTCTTTAATTGCATTGATTGTTGGATACATTGGAACAATGACATCTGTGAGTGAATGACTGCCCATCCAGTTACCGCGGATTCCACCCTCGTAATGCAAAGGACGTGATGGATCAAAGCTGCGTGCATATGCAGCTGCTGCTTCATGGTTTGTTCCAGCACCTGATTCATTACCGAGTGACCACATGACAACAGATGGATGATGAATATCGCGCTGAACCATACGACCGACGCGATCAACAAAAGCTGTTAAGTATCTGGTGTCATTACAAATAGATGAAATAAAAGCATGGGATTCAATATTTGCTTCACCAATGACATAAAAACCTAGTTCGTCACACAGATCTAGGAAAGCCGCGTCATTCGGATAGTGCGATGTGCGCACAGCATTAAAGTTCCAACGCTTGAGCTCAAGTAAATCTTGGCGCATGTCATCGCGGGTTAAGGCGCGGCCTGTGAAGCGATTGAAGTCGTGGCGGTTGATTCCGTAGAAAATAACTGGCTGACCATTTACTAAGAAGTCTTGACCCTTAATCAGAATTGATCTAAAGCCAATTCGTTGCTGTGATACTTCAATTACTGCGCCGTTGGGATCGATTAATTCGATGTGCAGGGTGTAAAGGTTAGGAACCTCAGCCGACCAGGGATTTACCTTAGGTATTCGAGTTTCTAGGATTACCTTTCCATGCGGCCAAGGCTCATTTTCCATGATTGCTGCCTTGGCATCTGCCGGCAGTTTTCCATCCCAATACTTACCGTGGAAGTAATCATCGCTTCGCTTTTTCAGGTCAGCATCTCGTTCAGTCCATTTAGGGGAGCTAAAGTTTTTAACTGTTTGCGAAAGATTTGCGGCTTTAGCCTTAGGTAACTCAGTGATCGATGCACGCAGTGTGTAGCCATCCGTTGAAAGATCATCAAGTGAGCCAAGGTCAGCTTCAATACTCAAAGTACCCGTTGTGCCATCTTTTTCTAAACCTGCAACAGATTTGAATCGTTCAATAAAAACCTTATTAGTTGCAAATAATTTAATTGAACGAGTAATGCCACCATGCCACCACTGATCTTGATCCTCAATAAATGTCGCATCAGACCACTTGACTACATCAATCCGTAAAACGTTGTTTCCGCTTTGAACAAATTGAGTTACATCAAATTCAGCGGCCAAGCGTGAATCTTTAGAAAGTCCAACTTCTTCACCATTGACATAAACAACTGCTACAGATTCATAACCACCAACTTGTAAAACAATTCTCTTTCCACTCCAACTCTTTGGAACATCAAAATCGCGCTCATATACTCCGGTTGGGTTTTCTGCAGGAACAAATGGAGGATGTTCTTCAAAAGGCATTTGTGTGTTTGTATAAATTGGTTTATCAAAGAAAACATCTGATGGTTCCTGCATAGTCCATAGACCTGGAACAGGAATAGATGCCCACCGCTTGCCCAGCTTTTCTGTCGGGCTATGTAACAACTGGAAACGCCATGTGCCATCTAGAGAAATTTGTTCAAAGTGTTCGATGTTAAGCATTGGCAAACGGTTTACAGAGGTGGTCTCTGGGCTCATCCAGTAGTTGTTAGTCACGTGGGGAAGTCTCTCAGGAAATGAGGGAGAGCACACCATCGCTGAGCGTGCAATGGGGGGCTGGTTTAACCCTTGTCCTTACTCCGATTACCTGTTGTTCACCCATTCGCGAGAGAATTTGACCATGAAAATCGAGCACCTGACCGACCGAGAGATCAGTTGGCTCTCTTTCGACCAACGGGTCCTTGAATTAGCCGAAGACTCGACAGTTCCACTCCTTGAGAGACTTCGCTTTTTGGCAATCTCCTCGTCGAATTTAGATGAGTTCTTTATGGTGCGCGTTGCAACTTTGATGAGCAAGATTGAAAATGATGTGACCGCGGCAAATGTTGCCGGCTATAAACCAAAAGAGCTCTTGGCATTGATCAGCACAAAGGTTAATGAGCTAGTGTCTCGTCAATCAAAAACCTTACATGATGAGATTTTGCCAGAATTAAAGAAGCATGGAATTGAATTTGTTAAGTGGGAACAACTTGATGAAACAGAAAGCGCATATGTTGCCAAGTTATTCCAGGATCGAATCTTTCCTGTATTGACTCCCTTGGCTGTTGATCCAACTCATCCATTCCCATATATCTCAGGTTTATCTCTCAACCTTGCTGTGATGGTTAAGAATCCAGCAACCCAAGAAGAGTTCTTTGCCCGTGTGAAAGTTCCAGAAATTTTGCCTCGTTTTATTGCAACAGCAAAATTTGGGTCTACGCGCTTCTTACCACTGGAAGACCTGATTGCAATTCACCTACAAGAGTTATTTCCAGGAATGGCGATTGAAGATCACTACACCTTCCGTGTGACTAGAAATCAAGATATTGAACTAGATGAAGATGAAGCCGAAGATTTACTCCTTTCACTTGAGCAAGAGTTACTACGTCGCAGATTTGGACCACCTGTACGCCTTGAGATTGAGGCAGGTGTAGATGATGCGCGTGTATCTAAACTTGGATCAGAACTTGGCATTGGAGTTGAAAACATATTCCATGTCAACGCGCCATTAAATCTGACATCACTTCATAAAATTGCAGACCTTGATTTTTCAGAGTTAAAGTACCCACCCTTTAGATCGCGTACCGCTAAAGCCCTATCAGAGGTGGATTCTGAGGATAGTGATTTGTTTTTTGCTGCGATCCGCCAAGGAGAGATTCTGCTTCACCACCCCTATGAATCCTTTACTTCATCAGTTGTGCATTTCCTAGAAAATGCGGCAAAAGATCCACAGGTATTAGCCATCAAGCAAACTTTGTATCGCACATCAGGTGACTCACCAATTATTGAGGCTTTGATCGAAGCAGCAGAGGCAGGCAAGCAAGTTGTTGCAGTAATCGAAATTAGAGCTCGATTTGATGAACAAAACAATGTGCGTTGGGCTCGAAAGCTTGAAGCCGCCGGAGTTCACGTTGTGTATGGATTGATGGGATTAAAGACTCATGCAAAGCTCTCTCTAGTTGTGCGAGATGAGCCACAGGGCATTCGTCGTTACTGTCACATTGGAACGGGTAACTACAATCCAAAAACTGCACGTATGTATGAAGATCTTGGAATGCTCAGCGCAGATGTTGAATTAACCGAAGATCTCACTCGTCTGTTTAATCAATTGTCAGGCTTTGGTCCTCAATCAACCTATTCACGTTTACTAGTAGCCCCTCGAACATTGCGATCAGGATTAACAGAACGTATTGATCGTGAAATTGACCATGCAAAGAGCGGACGTCCAGCGGGAATTCAATTTAAACTTAATTCGATTTTGGATGAAGGCTTTGTTGCAAAACTGTATAAAGCTTCACAAGCCGGCGTAAAGATCGAATTATTAATTCGTGGAATTTGTGCAGTACAACCTGGCATCAAGGGTATTTCAGAAAACATAGTAGTTAAATCTGTTTTGGGACGATTCCTTGAGCACTCACGCATCTATCACTTCATTAATGGAGGAGATGATGAGTATTGGATTGGTAGCGCAGATTTAATGGGCAGAAATCTTGATCGCCGCGTTGAGAGCCTTGTGATGGTCCAAAGGAAAGAACATCATGTGCGCTTGCAATCCCTATTAGATCTTGGACTTTCTGAAGAAACTTCCTCGTGGCAACTGAGCGAAACAACTTGGTCTCGCCCGAATAAAAAGGGATTAACAAATATTCATGCAGAACTCATTGATCACTATTCAAAGGATCGATAAGTGGACAACCACGTAATTAAGGCGGCAGGAGCAGTTTTGTGGCGCCGCTTAAGTGATGAACTAGTTCAAGTCGCTTTAATTCACCGTCCTCGTTATCACGACTGGTCCTTTCCAAAAGGAAAAGTTGAACCAGGTGAACCGGAAATTAGTTGCGCACACCGTGAAGTCTTTGAAGAGACTGGATTTGAAAGTATTTTCGGCCCTGAGTTATGTACGGTCGAGTATCTAGTTGGCGCATCAACTAAGTCGGTTAGGTATTGGTCGGCAGAAGCAATCGGTGAAGCCAAGGGTCCGCTAGATCCAAATGAAGTGGATCAAATAATTTGGGTAACTGTTGCTGATGCTTACGACAAACTTACCCGTGAAGGTGACAAGGAGGTTTTAAAAAACTTTGAAAAATTTGGAACTGATACCACTCCACTAGTTCTATTGCGTCACGGAAAAGCAATCGCTCGAGAAGAATGGGAAGGCGATGATGGTGATCGCCCACTTGCACAGCTAGGTCAAATTCAATCTATGCGAATGTTGGCGAAATATTTTCCATTTGGAATTACTGAGATCCACACATCAGATGCAGTTCGTTGCTACGAAACAGTTTCGCCAATGGCCCGTTCATTGAAATTAGATATGATTTACTGGACTGAGCTCAGTGAATATGCATTTGAAAAAGATAAGAAAGCTGCGATTAATGTCGTTCAAGACATCATTGAAAGTGAAGCACATGCAATTGTGTGTGGCCACAATCCAGTCATTCCTGCGATTGTTGCAAAATATATTGGCAAGAAGAATATTAAGCAGTTAGATCATGGGCTATTGCCAGGTGAGTCATGGATTTTGCACCATCGTGATGGCGAAGTTGTTGCAATCGACTGGATGAAAGCGCCCGACGCCTAGTCGCTTAGCCAGTCTAAACGGCGTAAAAGAATGCCTTCACGCAGCGCCCATGGACAAATTTCAGCCTCATCTACATCCAGTCTGTCCATGACGGCAAGTGCAACAATTCCGCCGGCAACGATTTGTTGAGCGCGGTTCGCTGAAACTCCTGGTAATTCTGCCCGCGATTTACTATTCATTTCAATAAGTCTTGGGATAGCAGAGTTCAGCGATGATCGCTCAATGAACTTTGGATCATCCTCATACCATTGCGCACAAATACGTGCCAAAGTTCTAAAGGTTTTACTTGTTGCAACAAAATGATCTGCGTCATGAGACTTCAATGAATTAGGTATTGAGTCCTTAATTACTTCTTCTACATGCTTTTCTAAACTCTTAATTCCCTTTGTACTATATGGATCACCCGATAAAAACTCTCGTGTTAAACGTGCTGCGCCAAGTGGAAGTGAAATTGCTGCCTCTGGATTTTCATCAATTCCACTTGCAATTTCTAATGAACCACCACCGATATCAATAACTAGTAATTTTCCGGCAGACCAACCCAACCATCGGCGGACTGCCAAGAAAGTCATAGCTGCTTCATCATCACCATTTAAGACTTGTAGATCTATCTCGTGCTTTTTGTTAATGTCGGCAATAATTTGTGCACCATTTGTAGCTTCGCGAATAGCAGACGTGGCAAATGCTAGAACTTCATCTGTTTCATTTTCATGTGCATGTGCGACCGCTTCTTGGATTGCATCGTTTAGAAGTTGGATTCCGCCGGCGGAAATAGCACCAGAAGTATCTAGATATTCAGTCAGGCGAAGTTCAACTTTGTAGTTAGTTGTAGGAGTCGGCCTAGCTCCTGGATGGGCATCCATTACTTGAAGGTGGATGGTGTTTGAACCCACATCAAGGACACCTAATCTCACTGCGACAACCTATCGTGGGGCGGGGTATCAGGCTTGGATTTTAAGATTTGGCTCTTTACTGCCATAATTACGCCTGCTGTATTCGAGGAAACTTGAAGAGCAGGCCTCTCTAGCTCAGTGGTAGAGCAGCGCACTTGTAATGCGCAGGTCGTCAGTTCAATCCTGACGGGGGGCTCGTAAGTGTTACCCTTCATTTTCGCTCCGTATT
>CANLAC010000051.1 GCA_947488645.1 Actinomycetota bacterium
AGAGATGTAAGACCTTCGCGAACGCGCTTAACAACATTTTTCACCGGCTTTTGGCGGTGTGATGTTCCGAGAATTGAATTACCACTTGCTGACAACGCTGCAAGTGCCTCTGGACGAATCTTTGATGGTCCGCAACCAAAACGGCCATCAACTGGCTTGATGTTTGAAGGAATAATTATCTCTGCGCTCATGGGCTAAGACTAAGGGTAGTACCTATTGAGTTCCCAATCGGCGGTGGTGTTATCCCGCTCATAGCGCAAACGATCGTGCAAACGTGAGTATCGACCTTGCCAGAACTCAATATTTAATGGCGTGACGCGATATCCACCCCAATGTGGCGGACGTGGAACGGTTGTTCCTTCGGGCCACTTCTGCTGTGCACCTTCAACTCGCTGTTCTAATTCTGCGCGAGATGCTAAAGGTGAAGATTGGTGACTTGCCCAGGCACCAATTTGGGATCCCCAGGGACGAGTTGCGAAATAGTCATCTGATTCTTCGTCCGAAACTTTTTCAGCAATCCCACTAATGCAAACTTGTCGTTCCATTGCATACCAAGGAAACAACAAAGAAACATTTGGATTTAGATCAATGGCATGTGCCTTACGAGATTCGTAATTTGTAAAGAATGTAAAACCACCTTCAGAAATATCTTTGAGCAAAACAGTACGAGTATGTATCTGCGAATCACTTGATAATGTTGAAAGAACCATTGCATTTGCTTCAACAATTACAGTGTTTTCATGTGCTTGTTTTAGCCACATTGCAAAAGCTTCAAAAGGATTGGCAGGCAGAGTTTCTAAACCGGCATCACCATAGGAACGGCGCATTGCTCGGATCTCTTCGCGGGTGACCGGCTCTTCGCTCATTGCCCTATCGAACCCCAGAATGCCAGTGAATGCACTTCAAAACCTGGTAACTGCAAACCCTTATGCAAGCCTTCCCTTTTATAACAATTTAATAAAAGTGCCTCCAAAACCCACTGTTATCGGAGGAGTTTGTTGCATTTGAGCCTCAATAGGAGTGGGATGAGGTCACAAGGAAGCCTGAACCTCCAAGAAGTGGCTTCAAAATCTTAAAGGAGAACAATTTAGTGAAGAACAGACTACTTAAGGGTCTTGCTCTTGCTGTAACAATGTCATTTGCCGCTGGCTTGACAATTGTTCCTGCGCAAGCCGCAAGTGAAATTCTTATTTGGGCCGATGAAACACGCGGACCTAACCTAACAAAAGTATTTGCAAAGAAGGGTGACTGGGTTCCAGGAAGCACAATCAAGGTCGTATCTTTTTCAAGTTACGATGCATTGAAAGATGCACTTGATAAGGCATCCGGCACAACCGGTCCAGATATTTTCGTTGCAGGTAACGACTGGGTTCCAGCTTTAGCTAAGAGCGGAAAGCTTGCTCCTGTAGTTTTAACTGCAGCGCAGAAGGCACAGTTCACTCCAAGCCAATTCTTTGATCTTTCATTCGGTGGAAAGCTTTACGGAGTTCCTGTAGATGTAAACAACGTTGGAATGGTTTACAACACAAAGCTAGTAAAGTCAGCACCAAAGACATACGGTGACATGGTTAAGTTCTACCTTGCTAACAAGTCAAAGTTGGGCCTTAAGGCTGGACTTTGTGTTGCTGGTGGTGGAATGTCATGGGGCGCTCTTTCAGGATTCTCAGCACTTGGTGCAGAGCCATACATCATGAACGCCGATGGAACTGTTAACTACAATAAGAGCTTTGACCCAGCAGTATTTGCTAAGAACGTAAGCACATTACTTCTTGACAAAAAGGGTAAGAGCAATGGCTTCTGGCCAGCAACTGACACTGGTTGCCAGGATAACTACCTAGCTGGCAAGGTTCCATTTGCAATTATTGGTAACTGGCACTGGCGTACATTTGCAGAAGCTGGTTTTGATATGAACATCCAACCTGTTCCAGGTGTAAAGGCCGGAACTTACGGCAAGATGTTCGGATCTGTTAGCGGTGCATTCCTTACTTCATATGCAGAAGCACACGGAGTAGCTGTTCCAGCTAAGTCACTTCTAACTAGCTTCTTTGCATCAACAAAGGGTCAAGTTGCTTATCAGGCAGAAGAAGGCCGTCCACCTGCCGAGAAGGGCGCTCAAAAGAGTCAGCTCGTACTTGGTGGCCAGAAGGCTATGGGAGCGGCTGCAGGCCTCTCCTCAATTCCACAGATTGGTGCGTTCTTGAACACTAATGCTGGCGGAGCAAACTACTGGGATTCAGCTCCAGCGTATTGGACTGCAGTCTTGGTAGACGGAAAGAATCCACTTGTAGAAGCTAAGAAGCTTGCTGCAATTTGGAAGGCTAACGTCGCAGCAGGAAAGGCTGACCTCTAAGAGATTTCTCTTAGGGAATGAAAGTTAGAAGTTAAAACTTTCACAGTCTAAAAGTTCAATAGCGTGGGCGGGATCAAATCCCGCCCACGCTACTACTTTCACATTCTGCAGAATTTAGTAATAAGGAAGCGGTAAAAAAGTGAGTGGTATTTTTCGAGGTAAGTTTGCATTAATCCTCAAGATAATCATCCTTGCAGGCGTGACAGCAATATTGAGCTTATTGGCTCAGAGCGCCGTCGCCTCGGGTGAAATCGCGATCGGCGTATTTCTTGTTATTTCAATCGTGGCGCTGAATTTTACCTATTTCACAAAAATTTCAATCCCGCTTAAATTTTTCGTACCGGGAATTCTCTTTTTTATTGCCTTTGTAATTGCACCAATTCTTTTCACAGTTTTAATGTCTACCTATAATTATCAAACCGGAAACTATATTTCCAAAGATGCTGCAATTGAACAGGTCTTGATTCGTGGCGTTGAACCCGATGCTAATCAAACTACTTTTGATCTTGTTTCAGGAAAAGCTGCAAACGGTAGTGAAGCCATCTTGGTTTCAGATATTGCCAATCAAAAATTCTTTATCTCCACCAAAGATGAATTAACTGCGCTAGATGCAGGTCAACTAACAATTAATGAATATGGCGTCGCGACAACAGCGCCAGGCTTTACCGAACTTTCAGCAGATGAATTGGCTACAAGTGATGCCTACACCAAGATCAGATACAAATACGTAGATGACTATTACATAGTCATTGAAGGTCAAGGAGTCGGTGCTGTCTTTAGGCAAGCACTTGCTTACGATGAAAAGTCAGACACGATGAAGAATCTTCAAACTGGAGAAATCTATGTTGATAACAACAGAGGTAACTACGTCCTTGAAGGATCACCCGAGACAATTTTGACACCAGGATGGCGAGCTCCTGTTTGGTTTGAAAACTACACAAAGTTAGTAACCGATGAGCGAGTGCGAACCCCACTCATTAAGGTTTTTATCTGGACGGTTATTTTCGCGGCATTAACAGTTTTAAGCACCTTCGCCTTCGGTCTCTTGCTTGCACTTGCACTTAACCGAAAGATGCGTGGGCGACGCATCTACCGCTCTATTTTGATCTTGCCGTATGCAATGCCCAGCATCATGAGTATTTTGATTTGGGCAGGAATGTTTAATACTGAATTTGGTGCCATCAATAATCTTTTGAATACGGATATTGCATGGTTCTCGAGTCCTAACTTCGCTCGGGCCGCAGTACTACTAGTAAATCTATGGTTAGGTTTTCCTTATTTCTATTTGATCTGCTCTGGTTCTTTGCAAGCAATTCCATCTGAACTCCAAGAGGCGGCAGCAATTGATGGCGCAAACCCACGCCAAGTCTTTAGAAGTATTACCCTCCCACTTCTTTTGCAGATTCTCTCGCCACTTCTCATTGCATCATTTGCCTTTAATTTTAACAATTTCAATTTGATTTATCTCTTAACAGGCGGTGGTCCAAGAAACACCTTGGATGGTGAAATTGCAGGAGCCACAGATATTTTGATCAGCTACACATATCAAATTGCGTTCGGTCGAAATATCCTTGACTTCGGACTTGCTAGTGCAATTTCGGTCTTGATTTTCTTCCTCGTAGCTTCAATTTCCTTCTACGGTTTGCGTAAATCAAAAGTAATGGAGACCTTCGGATGACAAAATGGCTGAGAGAGAATCTATGGCGACACACATTCGCAATAATTATGTGCGTCTTTGCCTTGTTCCCACTTTATCTAGTTGTGCTCTCCTCGTTTAACCCAACCGGAAGCCTTAACCTCACTTCATTCGTGCCACGTGAGATTTCTTTTGAAAACTACAAAATGCTTTTTTCTTCACCTAAAATTCCATTTTTGTCATGGGTGAAAAACTCATTGATTATTGCTTCAGTAGTTGCGATTAGCTCAGTAGTAATCGGTGCTGCTTCAGCTTTCGCATTTAGCCGATTGAAGTTCAAAGGTAAGAAGTTCGGTATTCAATTACTGCTTCTGGTTCAGATGTTCCCTTCAATTTTGGCACTTTCAGCTGTGTACGTGATCATGGAGCGCGTGTATTCATTCGCACCAGGAATTGGTCTTGGTACCCAAGCAGGCTTGATTCTTGTCTATCTGGGCGGATCAATGGGCGTCAATATCTGGCTGTTAAAGGGTTTTGTTGATTCAATCCCTGCAGAACTTGATGAGGCAGCAAAGATCGACGGTGCTAGCCCTGTTCAAACCTATTGGTTGATTTTCATTCCATTGGCAACCCCGGTTCTTGCCGTTGTTTGCTTGCTGAGCTTTATTGGCACATTCAATGAGTTTATTGTTGCTCGTTTGTTCTTGGTGGAAATGAGCGGTCGCACTGTTGCTGTTGGTTTGCAACAGTTTATCGGAGGACAATACGCAAGTAACTGGGGTGCTTTTGCCGCTGGTTCAATACTTGCGTCAATTCCGATCGTCATCATCTTCTTGTCACTTCAGAAATACATCGTGAATGGTCTTACCGCCGGATCTGTAAAGGGATAACGGTGAAACGCAAGATAACACTTGCTCTTTTTGTTGCGGTGTTTCTTTCACTATCAACTATCTCATTTGGAGCAAATGTAATCTCGCCAAAAGTAGGACTAACACAAGATCTAATCTATTTTGTAATGCCCGATAGATATAAAGATGGAGATAAGAAGAATAACGATAATGGTGGTTTCAATACATCACTAACAGCTTTCTACCATGGTGGAGATCTCAAGGGCTTAACCGGAACATGTGAACCGGGCGATGATGGCTTGGCTCGAATCAAGTCTTTGGGCTTTACAGCAGTCTGGCTTACGCCAGTTGTAAAACAGCAAGAAGCTATTGGTAGTGGATCTGGCTACCACGGATATTGGGGGGTCGATTTTCTCAATGTTGATCCTCACTTGGGAACCAACGCTGACATGCTTGAGTTTTCAAAATGTGCCAAGAAATTGGGTCTAAAAGTAATTTTAGATGTTGTTACTAACCACACTGGCGATGTCATTAAATATCTTGGAAATGAAGCATATATTCCAGTCGAATCCAAGAATCTGAAGAATCCTGCATGGCTCAATGATCTGAGCAATTATCACAATGTGGGAGATGTGGGCAGCTGCTGGGGAAATGGCAATTGCACCAAGCTTGGTGATTTCTATGGACTCGATGATCTTGCCACGGAAAAACCTGTCGTTTACAAGGGTTGGGCTGATGTCTATGGAAAATGGATATCCAAATACGGAATCTCTGGATTTAGAGTAGATACGGCGCGGCATGTGGATGACAAGTTCTTTAAGAATTGGTCTCCGCTAATTAACGCGACCGCAAATAAAGCTAACATCAAAGACTTTACGATCTTCGGTGAAGTTTTCGATTACAGCCCCTTTAATTTAATGACATACGTCCGACAGAACAAAATTCAAACTCTTTTAGATTTCCCATTTCAAGCAAAAGCTACAGAGTATGCATCAGGATATTCCAATGCTCCAACCCTGTCGGCTCTCTTTGAAAATGATGACTATTACACCAGTGCAAACTCATCGGCCAGTGATTTAGTGACATTTCTTGGAAATCATGATGTTGGACGAGTCGGCTATATAATTGCCAATAAGCGTATTCAACCTGCAGACCAATTATTACCTAGAACTAATCTAGCTAACGCCTTGATGTATTTCTCACGTGGCATTCCGGTCGTTTATTACGGAGACGAAGTCGGAATGACGGGTTCAAATTCTGGTAAAGATCAGTTTGCTCGACAAGATATGTTTCCAACCGATATCGAACTTTGGAAAAATGAAATTCGAGTTGGAGGATCACCTATTGGAAATGGCGATGCATTTTCAGTCACAAGCAAGAGCCCGGTTGCCAATTACTTGATCAAGTTGGCAGAGATTCGTAAAAGTAATCCAGCTTTAGCAAACGGTCCGATGCTTGAAAGATATTCAAAGTACGGCATATACGTGATTTCAAAGAAAGATGTTGCAGTAAACAGAGAATACTTGGTTGCCTTTAATAACTCAGATAATGATGAGATTGTGGAAGTTACTACCGCTACTTCGGGTGGGGAATGGACGCAAATCCTTGGTGCAACTGATGTAACAACGGATCAAAACAAGGTTAGCTTTAAGGTACCTGCTCTATCTACGATTGTTTTAAAGGCTAATGGCACTATCAATCAATTTGCCACAAAGTTTACGAAACTAAGCACTTCAATGGATGACTTAACAGGCTTCTATAAGGTTAAGGCCGGCCTAAGTTCCAAAGACTTTTTATCAGTAGAGTTTTTTGCAAGAAATGTGGGAAGCTCAAAGTGGATCACTCAAGGAGTCGATACGGGATCTCCCTACTCAATTTTTCTTGATCCGTTAGATTTTCCAAAAAAGAAAATTGAAGTAAGAGCCGTTGCACAGAATTCGAAAGGAGAGAACTTTGTCTTACCAATCACTAAACTCACATTTACCTCACCATGATGGTAGTTCGCTGTATGTAAGTGACAGCGCTCCAAGCATTGGTGACACCCTAACTTTGAAGGTTCGAGTACCTAATTCATATCACTTTGAGAAGGGCTTTATTCGAGTTTATGAAGATGGTGAGCCACGCAGCTATGAATTAAAAGCGGGAAAGAAGAATGATGTTGAATGCTGGTACGAAGTCAAAATTACAGTTGTCAATATTCACACGGTCTACCGATTTGTATTTGTTGCTAAGGATAAATACGACTGGCTGAACGCGTTTGGAGTGAGTAGTCATGATGTTCATAGCAACAGTGACTTTCAGATTGTTGCCGTGCCAGCTAATCCAGAGTGGATTAAATCTTCTGTCTTCTATCAAGTATTTCCTGATCGCTTTGCAAAGTCTGGGAAAGATTACAAAGTACCTGATTGGGCGCATCCCCGCGAATGGAACGAGTTACCACGCGGACGGAGCAAATACACTGGTACCGAACTCTATGGTGGAGATTTACTTGGTGTCGAACAGCATTTAGATCACATTAATGATTTAGGTGTTAATGGAATCTATTTCACTCCATTTTTCTCGGCTCGTTCAAACCATCGATATGACGCAAGCAGCTTTGACGAAGTTGATCCAATACTAGGTGGCAACAAGGCATTATTTTCATTGGTAAAGAAATCAAACAAACTTGGCATTCGGATTATGGGCGATCTAACTTCAAATCATTGTGGAGCCGGTCACCCTTGGTTAGCAAAAGCAAAGAAGAATAAGAAATCTAAAGAGCGAACATATTTTTACTGGGATAAGTCGGTTAAGCATGGCTATGTGGGTTGGTGGGGGTTGGAGTCACTTCCTAAGCTCAACTTCAACTCAAAAGCACTTCGTAATGAGATGTATAAAGGTAAGAACTCAATTGTTAGAAAGTGGATTGGATCCAAGTACGGGATGTCTGGTTGGCGTATTGATGTTGGCAACATGACCGGCAGACTTGGCGCAGATAATCTTCACGATGAAGTCATGCACGGAATTCGCAAAGCAATGGATGAAACAAATCCAAATGCTTGGTTAGTTGCAGAAAACGGGGACTTTGTTGCAAGTGATTTAAATGGGCTGGGTTGGCATGGGGCAATGAACTATCAGGGCTTCATGAGACCTGTGTGGAATTGGCTTAATCGCAACTCTGAAATTGGTGGTGGCTTTCAAGGCCTTCCATTTGAAATGCCGCG
>CANLAC010000052.1 GCA_947488645.1 Actinomycetota bacterium
ACTTCAGCATTAGCTGCGCTGCCACAAGCATGATGATTTCACCTGACGATCAAGAAAGAGTTGATGCAATTGAGCAAGCGCTGCTTGCTCGTTGGCCAGAAACTCGCATCGCTCCAAGTACAGAACGCATTGCAGCACTGGTTGATCTATTAGGTTCACCTCAGTTGACCTATCCAACAATTCATATTGGTGGCACTAACGGTAAAACAACTACATCACGCATGATTGACTCATTGCTCTTTGCCCATGGTCTGCGCACAGGACGCTTTACTAGCCCTCATCTTGAAACTTATCGGGAACGTATTGCAATTAACGGCGAGCCCATTGATCCTAAGGAATTAATCTTTTCTTATAACGATATTGCCGCATACCTAGATTTGATGGACACAAAGTTTGAACATCCAATCTCCTTCTTTGAAGCAATCACTGCATTAGCTTTTGCTGCCTTTGCTGAACACCCTGTTGATGTTGGAGTTATTGAAGTTGGCATGGGCGGGCAGTGGGATGCAACCAATGTTGTTGACGCCGATGTTTCGGTATTAATGCCTATTGGGTTTGATCATATGGAGTACCTAGGCAATACCTTGCACGAGATTGCCGCTACTAAGGCCGGAATTATCAAAGAGGGTGGCTTTGTTGTGCTTGCCCAGCAAGAGCCAGAGGCTGCCAAAGAGTTAATCCGAAAGGCTGCTGAAGTAGGCGCAGATGTTGTGCGTGAAGGAGTTGAATACTCCGTGGCATCACGGGCAGTTGCAGTTGGTGGTCAGTTACTGACGATTCAAGGAATACATGACACATACGATGAAATCTTTTTACCATTACATGGTCGCCATCAAGCAGCAAATGCTGCCTCAGCCCTTGTCGCAGTTGAAGCATTCTTTGGAGATCAGCCCCTAGATATTGATGCGGTGCGTGCTGGTTTTGCAGCTGTTACCTCTCCTGGGCGCTGTGAAGTAGTCCATCGCGATCCGACAGTGATTTTAGATGCTGCACATAATCCGCATGGTGCTAAAGCGTTAGCTGAGACCTTATTAAATGAGTTCAACTTTGATGAAATCATCGCAGTTGTGGGCGTATTTGGGGATAAAGATGCAACTGGAATTTTCCAGGAGTTAGAACAAATCGTTGACCATGTCATTGTTACCCAAAGCTCTTCATCACGTGCCATGCCATCTGGTGAGTTAGAAAAGATTGCATCAAAGATATTTGGAGCAGATCGAGTATTTGAAGTGTCAGATTTAGGTGCTGCGTTAGATAGAGCAGTTGGGGATGCTGTGCGTCCGCTGAGTGAAGACACTGTGGGAATTATTGTCACCGGATCTGTTGTCACGGTTGGTGAAGCTCGCACATACTTGCGAAAGAAGTTTGCCTAATGAAAATTCTTGGGGCATCAGTTCTGATTGCTGAGAGCATGACAATGGGTTTTGCAATCCTTCTTGCTATGAAAGATGCATCAAATGCTGCGATTATTTATGGTTGCGTAGTCTCATTCCTGCTTTTTGTTACAGCTGGACTAGTTCGACGCCCAGGCGGATTTGTAATTGGTTCGCTGATGCAGGTAGCGATGATCGGCTTCGGATTTGTTGAGCCATCCTTCTTCATTATTGGGGTGGTTTTGATTGCTCTCTGGGTGGCCGCCATCGTTGTGGGCCGTAAGGGTGAGGCCGCTCGCGCTGCCTTGCTGGCTGCAGAGCCTAAAAAACCCTAATAGACTAGGCGAGTGAGTACTGAGAAAACCCTAATCCTGGTCAAGCCAGATGGCGTTGCCCGCGGTTTAGTTGGCGAAGTCATTTCACGTATTGAAGCAAAGGGTTATGCAATTGATTCTTTGCGCATGCTTCAAGCAGATCGTGCATTACTAGAAAAGCACTACGCAGAACATGTTGGTAAGCCATTTTACGAACCACTAGTTGAGTTCATGATGTCTGGTCCAATTGTTGCGATCGTTGCATCTGGCAATCGCGTTATCGAAGGCTTCCGTTCATTAGCTGGTGTAACAGATCCAACTGTTGCAGCACCCGGAACTATCCGTGGTGATCTAGCTCGTGATCAAGGAACAAAGGTTGTGCAAAATATTGTTCATGGCTCTGATTCACCAGAATCTGCAGCACGTGAAATTCAGATTTTCTTCCCCGGTAATTAGGTACAAGGAGTAAAAATGTCTCAAGGAAGCAGAATGTCCTTTATCGGCCGCGATATGGCCGTTGACTTAGGCACAGCGAACACACTTGTCTATGTGCGTGGACGTGGCATTGTTTTGAACGAGCCTTCAGTAGTTGCTGTGAACCAAGATACAGGCGCAATTCTGGCCGTTGGTACTGAAGCGAAGAAGATGATCGGCCGTACTCCTGGCAATATTGTTGCTATCCGTCCCCTAAAAGATGGTGTGATCGCAGATTTTGATACAACAGAGCGCATGTTGCGCTACTTCATCCAAAAGGTGCACCGTCGTCGTTACTTGGCTAAGCCAAGAATTGTTGTGTGTGTTCCATCAGGTATTACTGGTGTGGAACAGCGCGCAGTTAAAGATGCTGGTTATGCAGCAGGTGCTCGCAAGGTGTACATCATTGAAGAACCAATGGCTGCAGCAATCGGTGCTGGTCTTCCAATCCACGAGCCAACAGGCAACATGGTTGTAGATATCGGTGGCGGAACAACAGAAGTTGCTGTTATTTCATTGGGCGGAATCGTTACCTCACTATCTATTCGTGTGGGTGGCGATGAGCTAGATCAATCGATTATTAACTGGGTTAAGCGTGAATTCTCTCTACTTCTAGGTGAGCGCACGGCAGAAGAGATCAAGATGGCGATCGGATCTGCATACCCACTAGCTGGCGAAAATGATGCGGAAATTCGCGGTCGCGATTTAGCAACAGGTCTTCCAAAGACAATCGTTGTGTCAGCTGCTGAAATTCGCAAGGCACTTGAAGAGCCTGTTAACGCAATTATTAATGCAGTAAAGAGCACACTTGATAAGACTCCTCCTGAGCTTGCATCAGATTTGATGGATCGTGGAATTGTTCTTACCGGTGGTGGAGCACTTCTTAAGGGTCTAGATGAGCGCCTTCGCAAAGAAACCGGAATGCCAATTCACATTGCAGAGCGTCCATTGGATGCTGTTGCTGAAGGTTCTGGAAAGTGCATCGAAGAGTTTGAAGCACTTGAGAAGGTTCTAATCTCCGAGCCTCGTCGATAAGGTCTTTGCGTAATGCGTAATGGTGGACGCGCACGTTTGTTGTTGGTGATTTTAATGGTCACCTCGCTCTTCCTCATTACCTTAGATCTTCGTGGCGTGAAAGTCATCGATGGTTTCAAGCAAGGTTCACAAACGATCATCTCCCCATTTCAACGCGCTGGCAGCGTTGTTCTCACCCCAGTTAAAAACTTTTTTTCAGATGTGACCCACTTAGGTCGAACCCGAAATCAGATTGAAAAGCTTGAAGCAGAGAATGCTAATTTGAAGCAAAGGCTCATAAATCGTAAAAATGCAGATGCTCAGCTCAAGCAGCTAAAAAGTATTTTAGATTTAGCAGGCACTGCTGGATACAAGATTGTTAATGCAAAAGTCATTAGTAATGGATCTAGTCAGTCTTTTTCACAAACAATCACCATTGATTCAGGGGCAAATGCTGGAATCAAGAAGAACATGACGGTTTTGTCGCAGTTTGGTATTGCTGGTGTTGTTAAGGATGTATATCCAACAACTGCACTAGTGCAGCTAGCAAGTGATCCCAGCTTTAGAATTGGTGCACGCATTGCTGGCTCACAACAGATCGGTATCCTGACAGGGCGTGGAACCAGTTCTGCGAGCCTGCAATTACTGGATAATTCGACCACTGTTAAAGTGGGTGATGTTCTACTCTCTCGCGGAAGCATTGCAAACCGCCCCTTTGTTCCAGGTGTTCCTTTGGGATATGTAACAGGCGTGGACAACTCAGCAGGTGCGGTGGCACAAACAGCAACTATTCGCTACTACACAAACTTTTCAACATTAGGAGTTGTTGCAGTTGTTGTGAGTGGCTCAGAGTCAGACCCTGGGGATGCGCTAGTGCCAGTTAAGCCACGCGTCACACCCATTCCAACGGTTACGGTTTTCGTAACTCCATCACCATCTCCAACTAAGTAGCCACCATGCTCACCCGCCAGATTTCAATTGCTACGCCAATCTTTCTTATGATTTTTGTGATTCAAGAATCAGTTATTTCGCAGTTTCGCCTACCTGGTGGTGGCTTTTCTATTCTGATGATCTTTGCACTTACCTGGGCAGTTTTGAGTGAAACTGAAGTTGCCGCTGTCATTGGCTTTGCAGCAGGCTTTTTAATGGACTTGTCACAAAGTGCTTCTGGCCCATTTGGTCAGTGGACATTGATTATGTTGATGGCTGGATATGCAATTTCTTATATTGGCTATGGTGATGACAATGTTCGAGCAAACGCCACCGGCATTATTTTCTTCGTAGTAATTGCAAATGTTTTAGTAGAAATTGCATATGTCGCAACTGGT
This sequence comes from Actinomycetota bacterium, assembly GCA_947488645.1. Taxonomy (GTDB): domain Bacteria; phylum Actinomycetota; class Actinomycetes; order Nanopelagicales; family Nanopelagicaceae; genus Planktophila. The sequence continues at coordinate 4,504 of CANLAC010000052.1, forward strand.
GTGCTCTTAGGTGTTTCTGCAGGCTCATTTGTTCAAGTGCTCATCACCCTGTTTGGCATGAGTATTTGGGCGCTTTTGGTTTCACCAATCCTGCTGCCAGTGTTTTCTCGTTTGCATGCAGTGGTCTTTGATTCACGGTCAGCGCTATGAACAACAAGTCGCGTCTTTCTTTGCTTGTAGTTCAAATTCTCGTTGTTTCATTGATGGCTGCATTGTTTGGGCGATTGTTTTATTTGCAGGTTGCTGCAGGTCCTAAGTATCGAGATGCAGCCCTTAGTATCCAAAGCCGAGATGTTGTTGCCCCTGCCACGCGTGGCTTAATCGTTGATGGTTATGGCGTCCCATTAGCTATGAACAAGGCTGGCTTGGCGATCACAATCGATCGAGTAGCAATCGATAAGTTAGATGACAAAGGTGTGGGCGTTATGAAGCGCTTAGCAACACTGCTCAAACTTAACTATGGCGATATTTATCAAAACACGCGCCTGTGTGGCGAGCTTCCAAAAGGAGAAAAAGCTGGATGTTGGCAGGGATCTAGGTTCCAACCAATTCCAATTACAAAATCTGCAGATCCTGACATTGCATTACAGATAGTTGAACGTTCAGATGCATTTCCTGGAGTTGATGCCCAGCCTGTTGCAATCCGAAGCTATCCAAGTTATTTGGATGTCAATGCCGCGCACGTGCTGGGTTATGTGGGACCACTGACTGAATCTGACTTATTAAAAGTGAATGGCAATCAATACTTCCGTAGCGAGACAATTGGTAAGACTGGACTTGAAATTCAGTATGACTCTTTCTTGCGCGGTGAGCCAGGAATCCGCACAGTAATTGTTGATCGCAAAGAATTAGTCACGCGTGAGAGCCAAAACACTCAACCTGTTGCAGGAGATCACTTAGTAACAAGTTTGGATGTGCGCTTGCAGGCATCTGCCGAAAAAGCGCTGAAGGATGCGGTGCTGCGCGGTCGTGCCAATGGATATACCTCTGATTCAGGCGCAGCAGTAGTTATGGATATCAAGACTGGGCGAATCTTGGCTCTTGCTTCTTATCCAACCTATGATCCCAACGCTTGGGAGAGAGGGTTAACTGTTCAGCAGGCATCAGATTTGTTTAGTGAAAAGAAATCAGTACCGGCACTTAACCGTGCTTTGCAAGGTTTGTTTGCACCAGCATCAACTTTTAAGGCTGTCTCTGTTGTTGCAGCAGCAGCTGCCGGATATGACTTAAATGCCACCTATAAGTGTCCTTCAGAGGTGCAGGTTGGTACACGTGCATTTCAGAACTTTGATAGTAAAAATCAGGGAAGCATGAATATGAAAAAGGCACTTGCCGTCTCGTGTGACACCATTTGGTATCAAATAGCCTTTGATGAATGGCTTCGAGATGGTGGTTTGCGACCAAAATCTGAGCCCAATGATTACTTCTTTAAGGCCGCACAATCATTTCAGATAACTCAAAGGGTTGGCATCGACCTACCTACTGAGTCCACCTCTCGCCTTGCAGATCGCACATATAAAAAGAGCTGGTACCAGCAGAATAAAGACTTCTATTGCAACTATAAAGAACGTGCAACAAAGGCACAACAGACACCATTCTTGTTACAGCTAGCTGCTGAGAACTGCGTTGATGGTGACAAGGTTCGCGCAGGAGATGCTGTTAACTTCTCTATCGGACAAGGTGAAACCGTTGTGACGCCACTTAAGTTGACCCAGATGTATGCAGCAATTGGTAATGGTGGAACTATCTGGCAAGCAAAAATTGCAAGAGCAATTGTTAAAACTGATGGAACAGTTATCCAAACATTTACACCTAACAAACTCGGCACACTCACAGCTGCGCCATCAACAATTAAATTCTTGCAAGTAGCCCTTCGCGAGGTAGTTGTGAGTGGAACAGGTGCTGGAGCGTTTGCAGGGTTTCCAATTGAAGTTAGCGGTAAAACAGGAACAGGCCAAGTCTTTGGTCGAAATCCAAATGGTTCTTTAAAAGATGACACATCCTGGTTTGCATCCTATGCACCTACCAAGAATCCACGGTATGCAGTTGTCATGATGGTTGGCCAAGGTGGATTTGGTGCATCAACATCTGGTGTGGGTGTTCGACAGATTTACTCAACACTCTTTGGAGTAACAGGTAATAAAGTTGTTCCTGGCGCGGCGTTATTCCCAGAAGGAAAACCACCAACACAATTGCCTAAGATTTCACCTGTAACTAAACCTAAGGAGGCGAGTAAGTGAGTCAGATCCATGCTCGCCAGCGTTTATATCGACGCAATCGTCAATCCTTAGTTCATGGATTTGATCCGGTATTAACAGCTGTAGTGGGGCTACTACTTTTTGTTGGCACATTACTTGTGTGGGCAGCCACCAGGGATTGGTACACGCGTAATGGTTTAGATGGGCAGTACTACCTCAAGCGTCACATTCTTAACATCTTGATTGGTTTGGTGTTGGCATATGGTGTGACTGTTATTGATTACCGCTTACTACGTGCCTACACACCATTCTTATGGGGTGCGGGCGTACTGGGATTAGTTATTGTTTTGATTCCAGGTCTTGGAGCAGAAATAAATGGCGCAAAGGCCTGGATTGCTTTGCCTGGTGGTTTTCAAATTCAACCGGCAGAGCTAGTCAAGATTGCAATCATTATTGGTATGTCGATGATTTTATCTGAGCGTTCACAAGATAACGATGGGCCAACAAGCAGAGATGTGTTGCAATCACTTGCCGTGGCTGCAATTCCAGTTCTCCTCATCATTATGCAGCCTGACATGGGAACAGTTCTTATCATTTCTGCAGCGGTTGTAACAATTGTTGCGGTTTCGGGAGTTTCAGCGCGTTGGGTGACAGCGCTGCTTCTGTTAGCAGTGTTAGGTGGCTTTGTTGCTGTAAAGACCGGTGTTGTCAGTGAGTACCAAGTAAATCGTTTGCAAACTTTTGTTGATCCTAGCGCTGATACGCAAGGTGCTGGATATCAAATTCGCCAAGCCCGCATCACCGTGGGCTCTGGAGGATTACTTGGCACGGGATTATTTAATGGTCCACAAACCAATGGTCGCTTCGTGCCAGAACAACAGACAGACTTTATTTTCACAGTTGCTGGTGAAGAGCTTGGATTTATTGG
>CANLAC010000053.1 GCA_947488645.1 Actinomycetota bacterium
GTAGATCGAAGGCACAGGCCTAAGTCTATGACTTGTGGGCTTTGATGCCTTCCGTTGCCTTTGGCAGCACAGCAAATAGATCGCCCACTACGCCAAAATCTGCAATTTCAAACAGTGGCGCTTCAGGATCCTTGTTCACAACAACGATTGTCTTACTGGTCTGCATGCCAGCGCGGTGTTGGATCGCCCCTGAAATTCCATTTGCAACATAGAGCTGCGGACTAACAGTTTTGCCAGTCTGACCAACTTGATAAGAGTGTGGATACCAACCTGCATCAGTTGCTGCGCGAGATGCTCCAACTGCAGCACCTAGTGAATCTGCAAAGTTTTCTACCGCGCTGAAATCTCCATTTGTGCCACGTCCACCTGAAACAACAATGTTTGCTTCAGTTAATTCTGGACGACCACCTTGAACTGGAGGTTGAGAAGATGTAACTGTTGCTTTCTTTGAAGCATCTGAGACAGAAAATGACATTGTTTCAATACTTGGTGTTGATTCAGTTGTATTTGCATCAACTGAATTTGGGCGGACAGTGATAATTGGTGTGCCATGTGAAACCTTTGAGTGCACTGTTGTAGAACCACCAAATACCAACTGAGTTGCAGTGATATCTGCTGCAACATCTACGGCGTCGGTAATAATTCCAGAACCTGACTTAACTGCTGTGCGCGCAGCAACTTCTTTGCCAAATGCATGGGATGCAATAAGCACCGCAGCTGGTGATTGTGCAGCAATAACTTGAGCCAAAACATCAGCAACAGCTGCGACACCATTAGCTGCAAATGCATCAGATTCCACAATGATTACCTTTGCAATTGGACCACGGTTGATCGCAGATGCAAGTGATGAACCTTGGCCAACAGGTGTAAGAACAACGGCTGTTACCTCGCCAATGCGAGCACCAGCGGTAGCTAATTCAGCATTTGTCTTTGTTGCCTTTGTGCCGACAAAGTCAGCCAGAATCAATACTGTGCTCATATCAACTTCTTTTCTGCTAGAAATGAAACTAGTTGTTCGCCGCCGGATCCATCATCTGTAACTTTAATTCCTGCTGCGCGTGCCGGACGTGGTGTTGCATCTGCAACTAGTGACCAAGCACCTTCTGCCGAAACTCCTACGGTTGCTAAATCTCTGCTTTCAATTGTCTTTTTCTTTGCAGCCATAATTCCTTTAAATGATGGGTAGCGAGGTTCATTAATCTTTTCTACGACAGAAATAACACAAGGGAACTGCGCGTGCATTTCATCAACGCCTGCCTCTGTCACACGTGTAATTGAAACCTTGCTTGCTCCAGGATCGACTTCAACCTTTGAAGCAAATGTAAGTTGAGCAGCATTTAAGCGCTCAGCCAACATCGCCGGCACAACACTCATGCGAGCATCTGTTGACTCTGTTCCACAAATAACTAGATCAAAGCCACCTTTTTCAATTACTGCGGCCAAAACAGCTGATGTTGCGAGCGCATCTGCGCCAGCAAGCTTTGGGTCTGTCACCAAGATCGCATCATTGACACCCATTGACAAAGCTTTGCGAACCGCTTCAGTTGCGCGTTCTGGTCCCATTGAAATTACTGTGACGGTATTGCTGCCACCTTCTTCATTACCACCATGTGCTTCGACAATGCGAAGTGCTTCTTCAACGGCGTACTCATCAAGATCGTTAAGGACAGCATCCACATTTTCACGATCAAGAATTCCATTGACCATTTTCTTCTCAGCCCACGAGTCTGGGACCTGCTTTACACACACGGCAATCTTCATGCCCTAAATGTTACTGGGTAGTAACCCCAAAAACCACCTGGTTTTAAACGCCTACCTCCCAGAATTGAATAGTAAATAAGCGCACTAATATCTCCATATGCTCGCAATCATCGCCCCTGGTCAAGGATCGCAAACTCCTGGATTGCTTAGTAGTTGGATTCAAGATCCCTCTCTCAAAGAGTTAGTAGTTTCTTGGTCAGATGCAATCGGTTTGGATCTACTGCGCCTTGGAACAGTTGCAGATGCTGAAGAAATCAAAGACACCGCCAATGCCCAGCCACTCATTGTTGCCGCCTCATTGCTTGGCGCTCATGCACTCGGAATCAAGAACTTTGCCGTCACTTCTGGCCATTCTGTGGGTGAGTTGGCAGCTGCTGCCCTATCAGAGGCAATCTCTGAAAGTGATGCGCTAAGAATTGTTCGCACACGCGGTCTTGAAATGGCAAAGGCTGCAGCAACTTCACCCTCTGGAATGTCAGCCATTCTTGGTGGAGATCGCGCTGAAGTTTTGGCAGCAATTGCCGCACTTAAATTAGTTGCGGCAAATGACAATGGTGCTGGACAAATTGTTGCCGCCGGAGATCTACATGCACTTGGATCATTAAACGAAAACCCCCCAGTGGGTGCCCGCGTGCGAGCCTTGGCTGTTGCAGGAGCCTTTCACACAGATTTTATGCAACCGGCTGTAGAACCACTTCGTGCTTTAGCCACAACTGTGCCGACTCATCCTGTTGTGATTCAGGTTATTTCAAATAAAGATGGACAGGTAGTAAGTGATGGCGCAGAAGTGCTCAATAGAATTGTTAATCAGATCGCTAACCCAGTCCGCTGGGATTTATGCATGGAGACTCTGAAATCACTAGGTGTTACGGGTGTCATTGAACTACCACCGGCTGGAACTCTGGTTGGCTTACTCAAGCGCGCAGCTAGTGAAATTGAAACCTTTGCTTTAAAGAGCGCAGATGATTTAGATGCAGCACGAGAGTTTGCAGGAAGGCACGCATGAGCATCACCGTTGCACCCGTAGGCAACAGCAGGATTTTATCTGTCGGCACATACCGCCCGAAGCGCGTAGTCCCTAACTCAGAGATTGTAGATCGCATTGATTCAACTGATGAATGGATTGTGCAGCGCACAGGAATTGAATCACGTCGCTTTGCCGGGGATGATGAAACCGTTATATCGATGGCAAAAGCTGCATGTGAAATAGCCTTAAAGCGTGCCAAGCTAACGATTGCAGATATCGACACAGTCATTCTTTCTACGATTTCATATCCATTCCAGGCACCGAGTGCGGCAACTGAGTTGATAAATGAACTTGGTAATCCAAAAGCAGCCGCATTTGATATCAGCGCAGCGTGCGCAGGCTTTTGCTATGGCGTTGCAATGGGAAGTGATTTAGTCCGTTCCGGAACATCGAAGAATGTATTAGTAATCGGTGTGGAAAAGTTGTCTGACTACACAGATCCTGATGATCGTGCTACCGCATTCATCTTTGCAGATGGTGCTGGCGCAGTAGTTATCGGGCAGAGCGATCAACCTCGAATTGGGCAAACTATTTGGGGGTCAGATGCTGACTCTCGTGATGCGATTACTCTGACGCCTTCTTTTCTAGATTACAAGAACAATCCAGACAAAGGTGTTGGCGAACTCGGGTGGCCAAATATTTCACAGCAAGGTCAAGTTGTATTTCGTTGGGCAGTTTATTCAATGAGTAAAGTTGGTTTGAAGGCACTTGAAGTAGCAGGAGTATCAGTTGACCAACTTGGTGCCTTTATTCCACATCAAGCAAATGTTCGCATTATCGAAACTATGGCAAAGGAAATGAAGATTCCTGATTCTGTTTTGATCGCAGATGACATTCGAACAAACGGAAATACTTCTGCGGCATCAATCCCTTTGGCGATGGATAGAATTTTAGAAGAGCATCCCGAATTACATGGAAAATTGGCACTGCTTATCGGCTATGGCGCAGGTTTGGTATATGCGGGACAGGTTGTTGAACTTCCGCCTAAGCCATAAGAATTGTTGAGATTTACGCCACTTACGGCGTGCAATACTCGTAAGTAAGAGCTCACTTGATACACAATAAACACCTTGAACCCCGATCGATATAGAAGAGGACATAAAGACAATGGCACTTGCACAAGCAGATGTACTTGCAGGACTAAAGGAAATCGTTGAAGAAGTAGCCGGTATTCCTGCTGCATCAGTTGAGTTAGATAAGAACTTCACTGACGATCTAGATGTTGACTCACTCAGCATGGTTGAGGTTGTAGTTGCTGCAGAAGAGCGTTTCGGAGTAAAGATTCCTGATGAGAGTGTCACAGATTTGGTAACTGTTGGAGATGCAGTCAATTTCATAGTTAACGCATCAAAGTAAGTTTTTAAACAATGACTCGTCGTCGCGTTGTTGTCACAGGACTTGGTGCAACCACTCCTTTGGGTGGAGATGTAGCAACAACTTGGGCCGGCCTTTTGGCTGGTAAAAGTGGTGTGCGATCTCTCACCGAGGAATGGGCCCAAACAATCCCAGTGACCTTCGCAGCGCGAGTTGCAGTTGAACCCAGTGAGCAAATGGAGCGCGTTGAAATCAGACGCCTAGATCGTTCAGAGCAGTTTGGATTGATCGCATCAAGGGAAGCCTGGAAAGATGCAGGATCTCCTGAAATAGATAAGGAACGCTTAGGTGTTGTAGTCGCATCAGGAATCGGCGGAGTAACAACTCTTCTCGAGCAATATGACATTTTGAATGGAAAAGGTGCACGGTTAGTTAGCCCCCACACCGTGCCGATGCTGATGCCAAATGGGCCAGCTGCAAACATTGGTCTTGAATTACAGGCACAAGCTGGAGTTCACACACCGGTTAGTGCGTGCGCATCGGGCGCCGAAGCAATTGGTTATGCATTTGAAATGATTCGCAGTAACCGCGCAGACATTGTTGTTAGCGGTGGCGTTGAAGCAGCATGTCATGCACTTCCAATGGCAGCCTTTGCTGCAATGAAGGCTTTATCTACTCGCAATGATGATCCTGCGCGTGCATCGCGTCCATATGATCTCAATCGTGATGGCTTTGTGTTGGGCGAAGGTGGCGGAATTCTTGTTCTTGAAGAGTATGAGCACGCTAAAGCGCGCGGAGCAAAGATTTATTGTGAAATTGCAGGACAAGGTTTGTCATCTGATGGCTTCCATATTGCAGCACCGGACCCATCTGGCGCTGGTGTGCAGCGTGCAGTTAAATTTGCATTAAGAGATGCTGAGTTAACAACAGCAGATATTGTGCATTTAAACGCTCACGCAACCTCTACTCCTGCAGGAGATGTGGCCGAAGCAAATGCTTTGCGCGCAGCACTTGGCAAAGATGCTGATCACGTTGCAGTTTCTGCAACTAAGTCGATGACTGGCCACTTATTAGGTGGAGCAGGTGCAATTGAATCTGTCTTTATTGTGAAGGCTTTGCAAGATCGAATGGCTCCCCCAACAATTAATATAGATGATTTAGATCCTGCGGTGACTGTGGACGTTGTGCGCGATAAGCCTCGCGCACTACCTGCCGGCGATATCGCAGCGCTCAATGATTCCTTTGGTTTTGGTGGACACAACGTTGTATTGGCATTTAAGAGCTTATAAATGTCTCCTACATCGAATGATCCACGCGATCCGATTTCACGGATTGCGCGTTTAGTTGATGATGGAAAATTTGATTTCCTAATCCCCCGCACAGAGTGCGGAATGCTTGCTGTCACGGCAACTGTGAAGGGCAACAAAGTTGTTATTTTCGCATCCGATGCAACGATAAAAAGTGGCGCACTTGGTGTGGATGGATCTAAAGTAATTGTTTCTGCATATAAAGCTGCAATGGGTGCACAAGTTCCAATCATTGGTATTTGGCACAGCGGTGGAGCCCGATTAAGTGATGGAGTTGCCTCACTTGATGCGTTCGGAGAAGTTTTCCAGTCAATGATTTCTGCAAGTGGTCGGATCCCGCAACTCTCTTTAGTTCTTGGACCAACTGCAGGAGGCGGTGCGTATGGACCTGCGCTAACAGATGTTGTTGTACTAGCACCCGAAGGTCGCATCTTTGTAACCGGTCCTGATGTTGTTAAAAGTGTTACCGGCGAAGATATTGATATGGCACTACTAGGTGGCCCTGAAGCACACAAGAAAAACAGTGGTCTTGCACACGTAATTGCCGCAAGTGAAGATGAAGCAATTGAAGATATTCGCATCTTGACCGCCTTATTTGCAAATCAAGGATTCATGAATCCTGATGTTAAAGACATTGATCTATCAATCTATGTTCCAGAATTTCATGTGCGCACATATGAAGTTCACCCTTTAGTTGATGCAATTCTTGATAAAGATGCTGAACATATTGAGTTGCTATCTATGTGGGCTCCGAATATGACAACAGTTCTTGGACGCCTTGGTGGTGCAACTGTCGGTGTTCTAGCTAACAATCCAGCACACCTTGCAGGCGTACTAGATGCTGCAGCTGGCGAGAAGGCTGCACGATTTGTGCGCACCTGTGATGCCTTTGGTATTCCGCTGATTGTGATTGCAGATGTCCAGGGCTTCTTACCTGGTGCGGGTCAAGAGTGGGAAGGTGCGGTACGAAGAGGTGCGAAGTTATTACATGCCTTCGGTGAATCAGTCATTCCTAGGGTTACATTAATTACTCGTCGTGCTTATGGCGGTGCCTATGTTGCGATGAATTCGAAATCATTAGGTGCAACCCGTGTATTTGCTTGGCCGGATGCAGAGGTTTCAGTCATGGGCGCTGTAGCTGCGGTGCGCGTGCTGCACCGTCGCTTGTTAGCTGATATTCCTGCAGAACAACGTGAATCAATGGAGTTAGAGCTTGCCGCTGAGCACGAAAGAGTTTCAGGCGGTGTTGAAAAGGCAATTGAAATTGGCGCAGTTGATGAGATGTTAAGCCCTGCAAAGACAAGAAGTGCGCTAGCAAAAACTATTGCTGATGCACCTCATCGCCGTGGATCCCACGGAAATATTCCGCTTTAGCTTTTGAAGGTAACAGAGACAGTTGCAGTAACTGTCTTTTCAATTGTCGAAGTGTCATAGGCACCGTAATCAGCTGTCATAGTTGAATCTGGTGTCGTGATTTGAATTGGACCGGCCTTGACGTTAACAAGGGATCCAATGTTTCCACCAACAGCCTTAGTGAGCGCTTCTGCGCGCACCTTTGCATCCTTCATCGCCTCTGACATTAACTGTGGGCGAAGCTCTGGCAAATTAGAAATGTAGTACTGAGGACCATAGTTATTTGCATTAATACCAGTAGCAAGTAGTGATCCAATGCCTTGGCTGAGCTTAGATATCAACTGAACATCTTTTGAGCGAACAGTAACTTCACGTGAGGCGCGGTAGGAAAGAATGCGACCTGTTGAATTTCCGTTGCTGTACTCCTCGTTGGCAAATGTTGATACTGCGCCAAGAGTTAAGCTCTCAGCAGAGATTCCACCTTGTGTGAGGTAATTTGAAAGAGCTTCAACATCGGCATCAACTTTCTTAACAGCCACCGCAACTGTTGGTGATGAAAGAGAGACGCTAAGAGTCCATACCGCGTTATCTGCAGTTGCTGTTGTCTTTGCAGAACCAGTAACGGTAATTCCATCGCTGCTACGTGAAGCAAAACCAGATCCAACCTTCATCAATCCACCACCGAGTGCTAGTGAAAGGATTACAGCAGAAATAATTATGGTTACCGCTTTGCGGCGCTCAACAGTGATAATTGGACTTTCATTCAGTTGTGTCATGTCTTTATCCTACCAATCAGATTGCACGCAGACGAGGAAGTTCTTGAAGGTCAACA
>CANLAC010000054.1 GCA_947488645.1 Actinomycetota bacterium
CAACCTCTCACTTGATGGTGTTGGCGTTTCTTACTCAGGTGGATACATCAACAAGTACAAGGCACAGATCGATAAGGCTGCTGCTGCAATCAAGTCAGGCAAGATCAAGGTTCCAACAAAGCCATAAACGCTTTTTGGAATAAACGCAATTAGAAAGTAGTGTTTGGCCCAACAATGGAGTTAGATCTCCTTGTTGGGCCAAATGCTTTTCTCGCAGTGATGGATAAAGGAGATCTACAGTGTCTGTAGCAGTAGAACTGCGACACATTAGTAAGCGCTTTCCTGGCGTTATTGCCAACAAGGATGTCTCGCTGAAAGTTGAAACAGGCACTGTCCATGCTCTCGTCGGCGAAAATGGTGCTGGCAAGTCAACTGTTATGAAGATCCTTTATGGAATGCAACGCCCTGATTCAGGTGAAATTTTGGTCAATGGCCAAGCTGTTAACTTTAAAACTCCCAATGACGCAATCGATGCAGGCATCGGTATGGTCCATCAGCACTTTATGTTGGCAGATAACTTCACGGTGCTAGAAAACATTATTTTAGGCTCTGAGCCACAACACGGAGGCACTATAGATTTTGCAAGTGCCCGCAAAAAAGTTGTTGAAATGGCCGAGCAGTATGGTTTAGATATTGATCCAGATGTTCTTGTTGAAGAGCTAGGTGTTGGACAGCGCCAAAGAGTTGAGATTCTAAAGGTTTTGTTCCGCGGTGCTCGAATTTTAATTTTTGATGAACCAACCGCTGTTCTAGTCCCTCAAGAAGTAGATGATCTCTTCCAAGCACTTGAAGGTCTTCGTGCTCAAGGAATGGCGCTAATTTTTATCTCACACAAGCTTGATGAAGTGTTGCGCGTAGCTGATGAAGTAACCGTTGTGCGCCAAGGCTCTACCGTGGCAGAAGTTAAATCAAAAGATGTAACAGCGCGCCAGTTAGCTGAATTAATGGTGGGAAGTGAACTTCCAAAGCCATCAACATTGGGTCACACCCGCAGAGAAGAAATCACCTTGTCACTCAAGGATGTTTCAGTACCAACAACAACAGGCAGTCGTGATTTATTAGCAAATATCTCCTTTGATCTTCATGCTGGTGAAGTAATTGGAATTGCAGGAGTAGAAGGAAATGGACAGGCTGAATTAGTAGAAGCAATTATGGGTCTTCGTGATTACACCGGCTCTATCCAATTTAGTGGCTCATCAATTGATGAATTAAGTGTGGCTGATCGCCATGATTTAGGTATTGGTTTAATTCCTGAAGATCGTCAGCGCCAAGCTTTAATGATGAATTCACCATTATGGGAGAACAGAATTCTTGGTCATCAGCGCGGTAAGCCTGTTATGCGCGGCTTTGTGATTGATAAGAAAGCGACGATGGATAGCACTCGCACAATCATGGAAGAGTTTGATGTTCGAGCCCCTGGTCCAGATACTTTGGCAGCTGCGCTCTCTGGTGGAAATCAACAGAAGTTTATTGTTGGTCGCGAGATGAGTAAGGCCCCAGCGTTGTTGGTGGCATCTCATCCAACCCGTGGTGTTGATGTTGGCGCACAAGGTGCAATTTGGGATGTTCTTCGCAAAGCGCGTGAAAAAGGAATGGCAATTGTTTTGATTTCAGCCGACCTTGAAGAGTTAATTGGAATGTCTGATCGACTACTTGTCATGTTGCGCGGTGCAATTACTGCAGAACTTGATCCTGCAAAAACTACTCCAGAGCAACTTGGCTCAGCGATGACAGGTGCCGCATGAGTAACTTGCTAACTAGAAAACTTTCTCCCAGCAAAGTTGGGTTAGCAATTGCTGCACCATTGGCTGCAGCTATTTTCTCTATTGTTATTTCAAGCATCGCAGTCATTGTTAGTAAGAAATCTCCTCTTGAAGCATTTAAAACGATGTGGGAGTACGGCACAGAAGCTGGATCCTTGATGGAGATCGTCAATACCGCTACCCCGTACTACATCGCAGCAATTGCTATTGCGGTAACTTTCAGAGCAGGTCTTTTTAACATCGGTGTAGAAGGTCAATTGCGACTAGGTGCGTTGTTTAGTTGCTACATCGGAGCGATGTTTGTTCTTCCACCTGTTTTGCATGTCCTCGCAGTATTTATCGTTGCGATGACTTTCGGTGGATTGTGGGCGGCAATTGCCGCTTACTTGAAGGTTAAGCGCGGCGTTAATGAAGTTATCTCAACCATCATGCTCAACAGCCTGGCTGGTGGGTTGTCTGCTTACTTACTATCCAAGCACTTTGCGCTAGTAGAAGAAGGTTCCAACAACCTACAGACTAAAGAGCTTCCTGCATCGGCCCAAGTACCTGATTTGATGCCACTTTTGCGCAAACTAGGCGTTGAAGATCAGCCTGGCGGAGGTGTCTACGGAATGTTCTTCGTAGCAGTTGCTCTCGGATTTATCTTCTGGTTTGTTGTTAATCGCACACGTTTTGGTTTCGAATTACGTGCATCGGGATTAAACCCAATCGCAGCACGAGTGAGCGGCGTGAATTCAAAGAAGATGACATTTATTGCACTTGTTATATCGGGTGCCATTGCAGGACTTTCAGGTTTACCTGAAGTTCTCGGTCAAACACATTCTTATAACCTTGGCTTCCGTGCAGGAATCGGATTCTCTGCAATCGCAGTTGCCCTTTTGGGTCGCAACTCTGCAGGTGGAATGGCTGTTAGCGCACTCCTATTTGGATTCTTAGAAGTAAGTTCACGCTCATTGGAACTTATCGATATTGCACCAGAGACTTATGTGATTATGCAGGGATCTATCCTGTTGAGCTCTGTTGTTGCTTACGAAGTCGTCAGACGCTTTAAATTAACTTTGCAAAGCAATGAATTAGCAAAGGTGGTGCAGGCATGAAAGCTATGAAGATCCTGCGTTATGCAACCATGCTTGTCTTTGTTTTGGCATCTATTCGCATCATTACCGGTGCTTCTGATCTGACGAGTACTGGAACAGCTTCCGCTGCTCTCCTCTTGTCTGTTCCAATTGTGTTGGCAGCGCTAGGTGGTTTGTTCTCAGAGCGTGCTGGTGTTGTAAACATTGGCCTTGAAGGCATGATGATCATGGGTGCATGGGCCGGTGGATACATTGGTTCACAACATGGACCATGGGCAGGACTATTTGGCGCGGTCGTCTTTGGATCCTTAGGTGCATTGGTGCATGCAATCGCAACAGTTACATTTGGTGTTGACCATGTTGTCTCTGGTGTTGCTATCAACATCATCGCTGCAGGACTTGTTCGATACCTATCTACGCTTTTGTATCAAGGTGGATCATGGCCTGGACCATCACAATCTCCAGGAATTGAGACTATTTCACTTAATGGTTTACCTATCTTGTCCGGTGGTCAGTACTTTGGATGGAAGAGTCCGGATCTATTGGGCTCTATCGCAAACCTCAACTGGTTCTTCATCTCTGACTTTGCTTCAATTCTTCGTGGTTTAACGGGGGATGTTTCGTATGTAACTATTGTTGCAATTTCATTTGTGCCATTGGCTTACTTCATCTTATGGCGCACAGCATTTGGTTTGCGTCTGCGCAGTGCTGGAGAAGCTCCAACAGCTGCTGAATCACTTGGCGTTAATGTCTATGCGATGAAGTATGCAGGAGTAATGATTTCTGGTGGTTTAGCTGGATTAGGTGGTGGCTTCTTGGCCATCGTTGCTGCAAGTAATTACCAAGAAAATCAGGTAGCAGGCCGTGGATACATTGGCCTTGCAGCACTCCTATTTGGTAATTACCGTCCAGGTGGTTTGCTAGCAGGTGCTGGCCTATTTGGCTTTGCAGATGCATTACAACTTCGTGATTCAACTGCGATCCATGCGCTACTTCTCTTTATCGTAGTGATTCTTGCATTTGTCGCTTTCAGAAAGTTCAAGGCTGGCAAGCAACTCAGTGCCGTACTAAGCCTAGGCTCAGCTGGATTTACATTGTGGTTCTACTTTGCAGTTGATGAACTTCCAGGTCAGCTTGTAACAATGACTCCATATATTGCAACTATTTTAGTAATGGCACTTGCATCGCAAAGATTGCGAATGCCAGCTGCAGATGGAATGCCTTATCGTCGTGGTGGTTTGCGATGACCAATATAAATTGGGATCAGATTCATCAGGAAGCAATTGGAGCGATGAAGAACGCCTATGCGCCTTATTCAAAGTTTCCCGTCGGTGTTGCTGCCCTCGTCAGTGATGGTCGTATTGCAACGGGTTGTAACGTTGAGAATGCAAGCTATGGCGTGGGGTTGTGTGCTGAGTGCGGATTAGTTTCTAATCTGATCTCAACCGGTGGCGGACGTTTAATTGCTGTTGTGTGCGTTGATGGACAAGGAAATTACTTAGCTCCGTGTGGGCGTTGCCGCCAATTGTTATTTGAACATGGTGGCCCTGAAGCGTTACTTATGACCGATGATGGACCACAAAAAATGTCTGCGATGTTGCCCTGGGCTTTTGGCCCGGATGACTTAGACCGCAACGAGCGCTAAGTGATGGAAGCCTTTTCAGCCGCTGAAATCATTGCGGCAAAGCGTGATCACCATTCATTAACTGATCCTCAGATTGACTGGGTTATCGACGCCTACACACGAGGCGCTGTAGCTGATGAGCAAATGTCAGCACTGCTTATGGCTATTTTGCTGAATGGAATGGAAAGTCGTGAGATTTCACGATGGACCGATGCAATGATCAACAGCGGCGAACGCATGGAGTGGTCAGCACTCTCTCGCCCAACAGTTGATAAGCATTCAACTGGTGGCGTTGGCGACAAAATCACATTGCCACTTGCTCCTTTAGTCGCAGCATGTGGAGCAGCGGTTCCACAATTATCTGGTCGTGGACTTGGCCACACAGGTGGCACTTTAGATAAGTTGGAATCTATTCCAGGATGGCGTGCTTCCCTGTCCAATGAAGAAATGCTTAAAGTCTTGCAAGAGTGCGGGGCAGTAATTTGTGCAGCAGGTGCTGGATTGGCCCCTGCCGATAAGAAGTTGTATGCGCTGCGTGATGTGACAGCAACTGTGGAAGCGATTCCGCTGATTGCATCATCGATCATGAGTAAGAAAATTGCTGAAGGAACAAGTGCATTAGTTTTGGATGTTAAAACTGGTGCTGGTGCATTTATGAGCGATCCAGAGAAAGCAAAAGAGTTAGCCCACGTTATGGTAGGTCTCGGAAAGCGCGCTGGTGTTAAAACTTTAGCTTTAGTAACAGCGATGGATGTTCCGTTGGGATTAACTGCAGGTAATGCACTAGAAGTTCGTGAATCTGTAGAAGTTTTGGCTGGTGGCGGTCCATCTGACATTGTCGAACTGACAGTTTTATTGGCACAAGAAATGTTAGAGATCGCTGGCATAAAGGGTGCAGACCCTGCAGCTGCATTGAAAAACGGAAAAGCAATGGATGTGTGGCGCCAGATGATTTCAGCACAAGGCGGAGATCCTGATGCAAAGCTTCCAGTTGCAAAGGAAAATACAGTTGTGAATGCGCAGAGCAGCGGAACAATTCTGTCTATGGATGCAATGAAGGTCGGAATGGCTGCCTGGCGTTTAGGTGCGGGGCGTTCTCGCCAAGGCGAAGCGGTCCAAGCCGGTGCTGGTATTGAGATTCACGCTAAGCCAGGAGATGTTGTGAGCGCCGGATCACCGCTCTACACGCTCCACACAGACACCCCAGCCGCCTTTGCCAGGGCTTTGGAGTCACTGGAGAACTCTGTGAGTATTGGCGTTGTACCTGCCGGCGGTATTGATCGCTTGCCGTTAGTTATTGAACGTATTGTTGATTAAGGGGCGAAGAAAATGTCAATGAACAGTATTCCTACAAAGGATCAGATCAAATTAGTTCCAAAGGTGTTGCTCCATGATCACCTAGATGGCGGACTGCGGCCACAAACAATTATTGATATTGCCCAAGAGATCGGATACACCGCCCTTCCCACTCATGATGCCGAAGAGCTGGCAACATGGTTCCGCGAAAGCTGTGATTCAGGATCATTGGTTCGCTACCTTGAAACCTTTGATCACACGATTGCAGTAATGCAACGTCGCGAAGACATCATCAGAGTTGCCCGTGAGTGCGCACTAGATCTTGCTAGAGATGGTGTTGTTTATGCCGAAGTTCGCGGGGCACCTGAGTTGTTCACTGGACAAGGTCTTTCTATGGCAGATGTTGTGAAAGCAACACTAGAAGGATATGAAATTGGAATGAGAGAGGCAGCAGCCGAAGGTCATCCAATTGTTGTGCGTTCACTGCTATGTGGAATGCGTCAGAACAAAAACTCGCAAGAAGTTGCCGAGCTGGTTGTTAAATACCGAGACAAAGGAGTTGTTGGATTTGATATCGCTGGCCCTGAAGATGGTTTTCCGCCATCTGATCAAAAAGATACTTTTGATTATCTTCGTAAAGAAGATGCCCATTTTACTATCCATGCTGGTGAAGCGTATGGAATCCCCTCCATCTGGGAAGCCATCCAACTCTGCGGAGCCGAAAGACTAGGTCACGGTGTTCGAATAATCGATGACATTGATTTTTCTGGTTCAGAACCAAAGTTAGGACGACTTGCATCATATGTTCGGGACCGTCGTATTCCACTGGAACTATGTCCCACTTCAAATCTACAAACAGGGGCAGCTGCAAGTTATGCCGAACATCCAATTGGTGTCTTGGCAAAACTTCGTTTTCGGGTAACGCTCAATACTGACAACAGATTAATGAGCCAAACCTCTATGTCCTTTGAGATGGAAGAGGCGGTTAAGGCCTTTAAGTGGGACTTTGCCGAGCTCCAAAGAGTCACAATTAACGCTATGAAGAGTGCGTTTATCCCTTATCCAGAGCGTTTAAAGATCATTGAACAGATAATCAAGCCGGGGTATGCAAAGGTTTCATCTGCTTCATGATTGATTTTACAGACCCAGCCTTTGTATCTAATCCATACCCAGCGCTGAAAGAACTTCGTGCTGCAGGCCAACCTGTGTGGCACGAGGGAATGCAGATGTTTCTTGCTGCTCGACATGGTGATGCTAACGATGTTTTTCGCAATAAATCACTTGGCAGAATATTCACCGAAAAGAGCCCAGAGTTTGAGTGGGAAATCTTTAACTGGCTCCATGCCGATTCAATTTTAGATAGCGAACCACCTAAGCACACTCGTCTTCGCTCACTTGTCGCAAAAGCATTCAACCGTCAGAAGATCGAAGGTATGCGCCCCGCCGTTGAGCGCATCACCGAGCAACTACTTGATGCTATCGATGAGAAGGTTAAGTCAGGTCAAACATTTGATTTAATTGCAGATTACGCCGAACCATTACCGGTCAAGATCATCGCAGATCTCTTAGGGTTCCCAGAATCTGAAGAGCACTTACTTCGACCATGGTCGCAAGCGATTGTGAAGATGTATGAAGTAAATCCAACTGTGCAATACCAAAGTGAAGCAAAAGTAGCTGCGCAAGAGTTTGCAGATTATGTTCGTGATTTAGC
>CANLAC010000055.1 GCA_947488645.1 Actinomycetota bacterium
GTTCTTTAACAAGAGACTTAGCCCAGTAATTTGGATTTGCAACAGCCACAAACTGATCTGTTCCTGGTACAAATGTCTTAACCATCATTGGTCCACCAGCTACAGGATTCTTAAAGTACTCCTTGGCCTTGGCCTCTGTGTCAGTTTTTCCTGCTGGGTGAATACCCAAGAACTGTTGTGCTAATGCAAAGTTGAAATCTGGGTATGGGCGCTTCAATGTCCACACCAAAGTTTTTGCATCCTTTGCTACAACAGTTTGTACTGCATCAATATATGAAGATGAAATCTTTAGATCAACCCAGCGCTTATATGCATTAACGGCATCAGCTGCAGTAATTGCAGTACCGTCTGAATACTTAGCATCGCGCAAGGTGTGAGTGATTGTCTTGCCATCTGCACTCTTTTCAGACTTGGCAACAAGGTCACGTTGTGGCTTTCCGCTTGCATCAAAGCGATATAACTTGCCTTGAATGATGTAAGCCATCTGAGAGTCGGTGTACCCACCAAGAGATGGAACGTTGGGGTCTAATGAAGAAACTTTGTGAAGAGTGCCGTATGTGACCACATCACATACAGCGTTACTGATTTTTGACTTTACGGTGCAATTTGCGCCTGTAGCTGCTTGTGCAGATTGCACACCAACCAAGGCACCTACTGCCAGTCCGAATGTAGCTATAGCCGCGACGATGCGGCCAGTTGACTTGATTTTCATTGAGCGTCCTCCTTGTGAACGGTTAACGATTAACAGGACTATAGTGGGCTAGGACACACAATGGACAGAGCCGTGGCGAGTCTTTTTGACGAAGTTACAGAACTGTTACGTGGCGTAGGCGGGGCAATAATCCTCGCCATTAAGAGAAGAAGGGTCAGAATTAATGATTGAGGGTCTATTTGTTCCGCAGTTCACCATCTTTAACAAAGATCACAAGGTGGATTATGTGGCTACCAAAGAGCATGGAGCCTGGCTCTTGGGTCATGGGGTGACTGGGCTAGTCCCCTTTGGGACTTTTGGCGAGGGCAGCTCGCTCTCGCTAGCTGAAAAAAAGAGGGTGACAACCGACCTTCTCAACATTACAAACGGGAAGATGCTGATTCCCACGATAATTTCAAACTCCCTTGCTGAGATTCAAGAGTATTTAGAGTTTGCTGAGGATCTTCCAATTGCAGGGGTGATGGTTTCTCCTCCAAGTTATTACAGACCGGTAACTGACGAAAACCTCATTGAATTTTATAGATTGATCGCTCGTAAAACCACACACCCAATCATCGCCTATAACATCCCAGCAACAGTGGTCACTATTTCAAGTTCCGTTGCATCACAAATTCCAATATGGGGCGTTAAGGACTCATCAGGAATCATTAGCTCTGCCGAGGAGTTCTTAAAGAAAAAAGTTAAGGTTTTAGTTGGTTCAGACAGCCTTCTCATTCAAGCACTACAGCACGGTGCATCTGGTGGAATTTGTGGACTTGGGAATATCTTTCCTGCTCAGATGGCAGAGGTGTATAGAAAGTATCGGGGAGGCCATGTACAAGAAGCTGAAGAAACCCTCAAGTTTGTAATCGATACGGTTAATTCCTTCTTGAAGCCAGAGTTTGTTTTTGCTGACATCATTTCTGCAGTCAAAGAGGCAGGAAAAGTACTCAATGACTCCAACCTTGGAGCTATGCGACTTCCGGTTGGTAATGTCTCACTATCTCCTGATGCCGTTGCAAAACTTAGGGTAATTAAGGGTTAAGCCATACCTTGATACTCACACATTATGAGCCTGGGAATGAATAGTTCTTTCAAGAGGTTCCAGCAAAAATTCATTGAAATAGTTGCACCTAAGCATGAAGTTCCGATTACTCGTTGGACAGCAGATGGCTTGTGGGATCTTTCATGGTTGCGAGCATTGCTGCTAACAATTGGAATTATTTTGTTGGGTATCGGAGGTTCATTTACTGTTCAATCCAATCTCGGAACTGCGCCTTGGACAGTTCTTGCCCAGGGCATCTCTGTCCAAACTGGATTACCACTTGGTGTTTCATTCTTTTTAGTAAGCCTGACCCTGTTCTTAATGTGGATCCCACTGTCTCTAAAGCCAGGCTATGGAACTGTCGCAAACACAATTTTCTTTGCGGCCGGATTGCAAATTGGCGTTGATTACATTCCTACTCCGGCCAATGCATTCATGGCCTATCTACTTCTACTTTTTGGCATATTTATCACCGGTGCTGGTGGTGCGATGTATATAACCTGTGGCTTGGGTACCGGGCCTCGCGACGGCATTATGTTGGCATTTACGGGTATAGCAAAAATGCCATTTACCGTTGTTCGCGCAGTTATTGAAATTTTTGTTCTGACGGTTGGTTATTTTCTTGGTGGAGATGTTGGAATTGGAACCGTAATTATTGCTCTGTTAATCGGTCGATCATTTTCTTTTTGGTTTAACTTCTTTGGAAAGTTTCCACCAAAAGCCAATCCATTAACAGCATAAAACTTAGCTGTGACCGGCTGCCTTCATGTCTTTACGGAGCTCTGGTGGTAGAGAAAACAGCAATGACTCTTCTGCCGCTGTAACCACTTCAACATCCTTAAAGCCATGCTCATGCAAAGTTGCCAAAACATCCTTGACCAATATTTCAGGAACTGATGCACCACTTGTTAGGCCAATAGTTTCCACACCTATAAACCACTCATCTTGGATCTCTTCGGCATAATCCACTAGGTAGGAGGCTTTAGCACCATATTCAAGTGCAACTTCTACCAGGCGAACAGAGTTACTTGAATTACGAGATCCAACAACAATTACTAAATCTGCCTGTGGTGCAATCTCTTTGATCGCTTCTTGGCGATTTTGTGTTGCATAACAAATGTCATCACTGGGTGGTGCTTGAATATCTGGAAAGCGCTCTTTGAGGATTGCTACTGCTTCCATAGTTTCATCAACAGAGAGTGTTGTTTGAGAAAGCCAGACTAAGTTCTTGCCTGGTGTTGGTTGGATCGTGCGAGCACCATCTAAACCATCAACAATTCGAACACGATCTGGTGCTTCACCAGCTGTGCCTTCAACCTCTTCGTGGCCGTGGTGACCGATGAGCAAAATTTCAGAATCCTCTGTGGCAAAGCGACGAACCTCGTGGTGCACCTTGGTCACCAATGGACAGGTTGCATCAATAGTTTTTAGATTTCGTGCAGCTGCTTGCTCATGGACAAGTGGTGAAACTCCGTGGGCGGAGAAAACAACTGTCTTGCCCTCTGGAACTTCATCAGTTTCTTCCACAAATATCGCACCCTTTGCTTCTAGGGATGCAACTACGTGGACGTTGTGAACGATCTGCTTGCGCACATAGACAGGTGCGCCATAGAGGGCCAAAGCTTTTTCCACAGTAATAACTGCGCGATCCACCCCTGCGCAATATCCGCGAGGCGCTGCCAGTAGAACTCTCTTAGCCATGGGGTCAGTCTATTAGGCTGATGTCATGTTCGAAACTTCAAGTGAATCCCCAGCGCCAGTTCGGGTCGTCTCTGAAGCGATCAAGGATTATGTCGATCGGCTAGGTCCCATCTGGATCGAAGGTGAAATCAGCGAACTCAATGAACGCAGCGGAATGATGGCATTTATGCGCTTGCGCGACACATCGGTGGATATGTCGATCTCGGTGATGTGCCACAAATCGGTGATTGCAACGGTTAAGCCGTTGCCAGATAACGCACGCGTTGTTTTATATGCAAAGCCATCTTTCTATACCAAAAACGGTTCCATATCTTTTTCTGCTCGCGAAATCCGCCAAGTGGGTGTGGGTGAATTATTAGCACGACTTGAAGCACTCAAGAATCTGCTGGCAGGTGAAGGGTTATTTGATTCAGATCGCAAAGTTGCCCTGCCACTCCTACCTAAAGTCATTGGTCTAATCTGTGGTCGCAATACAGATGCGGAAAAAGATGTCGTTGAAAATGCAAAGCGCCGCTGGCCCAGTGTGCAGTTTGAGATTCGTGAAGTCACAGTCCAAGGCGCTGCTGCAGTTTCTGAAGTTTCAGATGCGCTTCGCGAGCTGGAGGCAAACAAAGATGTTGAAGTAATCATCATTACTCGTGGTGGCGGATCCTTTGAAGATTTGTTGCCCTTTAGCGATGAAGGATTGGTTCGGTTAGCAGCATCGTGTTCAACACCGATTGTCTCTGCCATCGGCCATGAAAAAGATGCTCCGCTTTTAGATTTAGTGGCAGATTACCGAGCATCAACTCCAACGGATGCTGCCAAGCGAGTTGTGCCTGACATTGCCGAAGAGATTGCCATGATCGGTGCGATGCGAGATCGGGCCCGTCGCACATTGCTAAATCGCATTAATCTTGAGGCGACCCAGATTGATAACTTCAAAAACCGCCCTGTTATGAAGGACCCACTTGTCTTAATCACAACAAGGGCTGAAATCATTGCTGGGCTGCGCGATCGATCCAACCGTTCCTTTGCCCATCAATTGAAATTGGCCAAAGAAGAGCTAAAGCAAATAAAGGCACGTGTGCGCGCGCTGTCACCACAAGCAACATTGGATCGCGGGTATTCGGTCGTGCAGTTAGCAGATGGTCAGATAGTCACAGATCCAAAGAAGTTGAAACAAGGCGATCTATTGCGCCTTCGCCTTGCTAAGGGCGAGACCCAAGCCACAGTCAAGACTGAGTAAAGAGAGAGTAGATTTAGCACATGAGCGAAGCCAAAAAGATCTCCTATGAAGCAGCCAGAGATGAGCTAGCTGAAGTTGTCGAATCCCTGGAAGAGGGCAGTGCGACTTTGGAGCAATCTCTAAAACTGTGGGAGCGCGGCGAAGAGTTAGCCAAGATCTGCCAGGAGTGGTTGGACGGGGCAAAGAAAAAACTTGATGCGGTAAAGCCGTAAGTACTCTGATGCCAAACTTTTCATACTCTGATCTTTTGCCACTAGGGGCGGATGCAACTAAGTATCGCCTGGTCAGCAAAGAGGGCGTCAGCGTTGTTAAGCACGGCGATAAAGAGTTTTTGCAGGTTGAACCAGCAGCACTTGTGAAGTTAACTCATGAGGCAATCCATGACATCAACCATTACCTGCGCGCAGAACACCTGCAGCAATTAACAAATATTGTTAAAGATCCAGAGGCCTCACCTAATGATCGCTTTGTGGCGATTGACCTGTTGAAAAACGCCAACATTGCAGCCGGTGGGGTTTTGCCGATGTGCCAAGACACAGGTACAGCCCTGGTTATGGGTAAAAAGGGTCAATACGTTTTAACAACAGGCAAAGATGAAGTTGCGATCTCTCAAGGAATTTATGATGCCTACACACAGCTGAACCTGCGCTACTCCCAAATGGCACCTGTCACAACCTGGGAAGAGAAAAACACCGGCAACAACCTGCCTGCCCAAATTGAGATCTATGCAGATAGTGATCACGCAGATGAGTACAACTTTATGTTTATCGCCAAAGGCGGCGGCAGTGCAAACAAGTCATTTCTATATCAAGAGACAAAGGCTGTTCTCAACCCTACAGCGTTTATGAATTGGCTAGATGAAAAATTGCGCTCCATCGGAACAGCGGCTTGTCCTCCGTATCACTTGGCAATTGTCATCGGTGGCACCAGCGCAGAGGCCACAGTAAAAACTGCAAAGCTGGCCAGTACAAAGTATTTGGATTCTTTGCCAACAACTGGCGATGCCGCAACTGGTCATGGCTTCCGCGATCTTGAGTTAGAGCAAAAGGTTCTAGAGCTCACTCGCACCTTAGGAATCGGCGCCCAATTTGGTGGCAAGTACTTCTGCCACGATGTGCGAGTTGTTCGCCTGCCTCGTCACGGTGCATCACTGCCGATTGCAATTGCTGTGTCATGTTCTGCAGATCGCCAAGCAAAAGCCAAGATCACCAAAGATGGCATTTTCCTTGAAGTTCTAGAGACAGATCCTGCCCACTTCTTGCCAGAGACTACAGATGAACACTTAAACGATGATGTTGTGGCCATTGATTTAAATCAGCCAATGGCTTCCGTTTTAGCCGAGCTTTCTAAGCACCCGGTAAAGACCCGTCTTTCCTTAACTGGCACATTGGTTGTGGCACGAGATCTTGCCCATGCAAAGATCAAAGCTGACATGGAAGCGGGCAAGCCAATGCCAGAGTATTTGAAGAATTACGCAGTGTATTACGCAGGTCCTGCAAAGACTCCTGAAGGATATGCATCTGGTTCCTTTGGTCCAACTACTGCAGGTCGCATGGATTCCTATGTTGATTACTTCCAGAAAAATGGCGGATCCATGGTGATGCTTGCAAAGGGCAACCGATCAAAAGCTGTTACCGATGCTTGCAACTCAAACGGTGGTTTCTATCTTGGATCCATCGGCGGACCAGCAGCACGCCTTGCTCAAGATTGCATCAAGAAAGTTGAACTCCTAGATTTTGAAGAGCTGGGAATGGAAGCTGTCTGGAAAATCGATGTTGTGGAGTTCCCAGCATTTATCGTTGTTGATGACAAGGGTAATGATTTCTTTGCCTCGACCAGTAAGCCTTTAACGATTAGAACAGGGCCAGAAAACTAAGCTCTGGGTTTAGTAGTAATTACTGCGCTTGTGCTTGGCCAAAGCCTTGCACGGTGTCTCATAACGAATACTGATATAGCGAAGTCCCCAGCGGATTTGTGTAACTGGGTTGGTGCGCCAATCTGTTGAGACCACATTCATCTTGCTAGCAGGCAAAGCCTGAGCAATTCCGTGAGCACCTGAACTCTTGTTGCGAGCCTTGTAGTTCCAGTGACTTTCCTTTGTCCAAAGACGGTTCAAGCACTTGTACTCTTTTTCGCTAAAGCCATACTCGTTGAGCAAAATTGATTTTGCGACCTTCTTGGCACCTAATGGGGTGCGGGCAAGTTCGACCTGGCGGCTAACCGATGACACCAAAGCAAGCTCTGAGGAGAAGATCGCACCTGAAGCAGTTGCTGCCAGGTCATCCTCGGCAAATAATGAAACCGATGCTTCATCTGACTCGATGATCGCCGCGCTCTGGGGCGAATCTTGCTCGAGGGTTGAGGGAACTGAGATCTCTAGGGCGTTAGCTGCCGGAAGGAGGGTTGCCACAAGTAGCAAGGAGGCGCTAACCCCCCAGATCGCTACTGACTTCTTCGAGCTCTTTAGCAAGGCTGACTTCACGATCTCTTCTCCTTTCCTTCATCTCTCACCCTCGGGCCTTCACCCGCGGTTTCTTTCCATAGGCAATCAGCCTCAAAAGAGGCTTGAGTACTTAAGGGGAATGCCTTTATGGTGCGGTAGTTAGGGCTCATCGGCAAATCAAAGCAAGCGGGAGTCGCAAACTCT
>CANLAC010000056.1 GCA_947488645.1 Actinomycetota bacterium
GGGAATAAGCGCTTTAGATCTCCCGGAATTACATCACTTGCTAGTAATGATTCGCGAGCGCGCATCCAGTTGCGATTTCCCTTAACGGTATTGATTTCACCGTTGTGTGCAATAAAGCGATAAGGGTGAGCCAGTGGCCATGAAGGAAAAGTATTTGTGGAAAAACGTGAGTGAACCAATGCAAGAGGAGAGACAACACGCTCATCGGAAAGTTCAGGGAAGAACTCTTCCAACTGTCCGGTTGTGAGCATTCCCTTATACACAATCGTCTGTGATGACAATGATGAGAAATAGAGATCGAGTGCGTGTTCAGCGCGCTTTCGCAAGCAAAAAGCTAAACGATCAAGTGCGATACCTGTCTCGCCATTCTTGCCGGCAACAAATACTTGATGAAAATCTGGCATTACAGATAATGCTGTCTTTCCCAATGATGCGGGATTAATAGGGACGCTGCGCCATCCAAGGACAGTTAGACCCTCTTCTTCGGCAATCTTTGCGATATCGCCCTTTACATCTGCCCCACGCGCCACAAATGCAATACCTGTTGCATATGCATTAGCTGCTGGAAGTTTGAAGTCAACAACTGCTTGAAAGTAAGCATCTGGGACACGAATCAAGATTCCTGCACCATCACCGCTATCTGGTTCTGCACCCGATGCGCCACGGTGTTCCATATTGCGAAGAGCGGTTAAGGCTTTTGCAACAATCTCGTGCGTTGCAACCTTATTAAGTGTGGCAACCATCGCAACACCACAAGCATCATGTTCTTGAGCAGGGTTATAGAGCCCTTGTGCTGGTGGATAATTAGATGCAAGTGCCATGTGCGAAGCTCCTACAGAATGGTCCTACGTGTTGAGGGACATCCTTGGCCCGGCCTTGCTTAGTAGGAAAGCGTAGCAACAAGTAGATAAAAGGGAAGCCTCAGAGAAGGCTGTTTAGATGCCAGAGATATTGGCGATTTGGCCGATTCCAGCTGTGATCGCCATACCCAAGCACCCGCCAATTAACACGCGGACCGTTGGAGCTAACACCTTTGAACTAGAAATTTTGGCGCTAACCACACCTGTTAAAACCAAGCCACAGAGAGTAAATGCGACAATGCTCCAGGCCTTGGCACCGAGGGTTGGAGCAAAGGCTCCTGCAAATGGAATCAAACCCCCTGCTGTAAATGCAATGGCAGAAGCAATCGCAGCCTGAACTGGCCTTGCCTTTGTATGTGGATGTTGACCAAGTTCATCTCGTAAGTGTGCTTCAAGTGGATCTTTGCGGTGCATTTCTAATGCAACCTGTAAAGCAAGTGCAGGAGTGAGTCCACGATTTATGTAGATGTGTTGTAATTCTTGTAATTCACCTTCTGGATCTGCAGCAAGGTGCTCGATTTCTAATAGACGATCAGATGCTTCAACATCATTTTGTGATCGCACAGAGACATATTCGCCAACTGCCATCGACATCGCACCAGCTGTAATTCCTGCAATGCCGGCGGTGACTAAAAAGTCAGTCTTGCCGGCTGCTGCAACGCCAACCATTAATGATGCAGTTGATACCAGGCCGTCGTTAGCGCCAAGGACTGCAGCACGTAGCCAACCTGCTCGGTGGGTACGGTGTTGCAGATTGCGCTTATAAACCTCTTCGAGTGCCATTTCTATAGCCTACCTGAAGGCTATGCATTCTTTCTTGAGCCACGAGCAAAATAGAGCAAGGAGCCAACTCCAACGATCACACTCACCCAGACATTCACGCGCAATCCAGCGATCGTATTAGCTGAATCAATGCGAATTAATTCAATAAAGAATCTTCCGATGCAATAGGAAAACACATATGCAGCAAATACCTGTCCGGCCTTGAGCGTTTTACCAAATTTCATGAGAGCCACTGCTACAAGCACACACCAGATTGCTTCATATAAAAAGGTTGGGTGAAAGGATTCAAATTCACTATAACCAAATGGGCGATACTTAAATGGAACCTCAAGTGCCCATGATGTATCCAGTGGACGTCCAAATAATTCACCATTGAACCAATTTCCAACACGACCAATAGCTTGCGCAAATAGAATTCCGGGAGCTAACGCATCAGCAAAGACAGCAAATGAAGGCAAGTCCATCCGTTTTTGTAATGACCGGTATCGCAGATAAGCACCAAAAAGTCCGAGAGAAATAGCACCCCAGATACCTAATCCACCCTCCCAAATTTTAAGTGCATCTAATGGATTGCCCTCTGAACCAAAATATGCAGAGGGTGAAGAAATCACGTGATAAATACGACCACCGATTATTCCGACTGGAACTGCAGTAATTGCAACTTCAGAAACTACTGATTTGCCATTGACTGCTTGAGCGCGAAATCTTTTGTCACCCAACCAAATAGCGATGGCAATGCCAGTGATGATGCAGAGTGCGTAGAAATGAATTGTTAATGGACCGATTTCCAACACCGATTGCGTTGGCGTTGGAAATGCGATCAACAAGTTTTAATTGCCTTCTACGGCTGCGCGGAACTCATCTAGATTAAAGTCTGAGCTCTTGCGCTCCCACAATTTTCCATCGATGAAAACTGTTGGAGTTCCTTGAACACCGTATTTTTGCATTGAATCGTAATTGGCCTTAACAAGTTCAATTTTCTCACCATCATTAACACACTTCGTAAACTTCTCTGATGTAATTCCGACCTTGTTTCCAATAGCAACCAGGGTCTCATTACTCCAGAATCCAGAATTCTCAAGTGGAGATTGAACGCGATACAAAGCCTTATGGAAATCAATGTACTTATTCTCATCTGCTGCGCAGAAAGAAGCATTGGCAGCACGGACTGACTCATCACCCAAGAATGAAAGAACATGGAATCGAACAGTGGCCTTCTTCTCACGAATCAAGCTATCGATGTATTCGTTATTTGAATCTTCAAAGTACTTACACACAGGACACTGTGGATCTTCCCAAACATCAACTGTCTTAGCTAAGCCAGGATTAAAGGTAATCGCAGATCCATTTGCAGCATCAATCGTGGAAACAACTGCGCCCTTTGACTCGAAGCCATCTAGGGCTGCAAGAGATGCGCTTTCTTTACTGTTTTGACTAAAGATTGAAAAGACAACACCAGTAACAACAACGAGTGAGACCATCGCAATTACGATCCAACGAGTTACGTTGTCACCGCTTTTTGCTTGCTGCTTTGCCATTATTACTCCTTAATTGAGGGTGCTGCTTTTTCTAGGGATAGCTTTCCGTATGGGAAAAAGTACAGATAAAGGGCGGCCAGAGCCAAACCTAAATCGCGCATAATTTCTATGAAATAGGTCCTACGAACCTCTGAGGCCAAAGAGGCGTCGATTTCCCCGCCTCCACCGAAGCAACCGCAATCGATCAGCATGCCTCGTGCCCAGACCGAGGCGATTGCCCCAATAAAGACGATCATGATCAATCCACTGATAACTGCTGCCGGGCGAACCATGAAGCCAATTATCAAAAGTAGAGCAAGTGCAACTTCAAGCCATGGCAGTGCATATCCGGTCAGGTGCGCCAAATTAGTTGGCAACACTTTATAGGCAGCAACAGCGTTAGCTGATTCAGTTGGCTTAAATACCTTTAATCCGCCTGCAGCCAATAAAACGCCACCGAGTACAAGCCGAGCCAACAATGTGATTATTGGCTGAAAGCGATTATTGAAATTTCTCATCGGCCCTCACGTACTCCCAGTGCTAATTCTTTAGCCAAATGGGAAATAGCATCTAATCCTTCTTGCTCTGTTGGTGCATCAAGTAATAACTTAATAAATGCTGAGCCAACAATGACTCCATCGGCATATGCGGCCAATGACTTTGCCTGTTCGCGTGTAGAAACACCAAGACCTACTGAAATAGGTAAATCGGTAACTGTGCGAACACGTGCAACTAGTTCGCTGGCACTTGATGCAACTGTGCTTCTAGTTCCTGTTACGCCCATCATGCTTGCGGCATATACAAATCCACCTGTTTTAGCCGTCACACTCTTCAAACGCTCATCCTTGGTACTTGGTGCTACGACATAAATTGGATTGATTCCACTCTTCTTCGTCGCAGCAATCCAACCATCTGACTCTTCGATTGTCAGATCTGGAGTAATAACACCAGATCCTCCGTTCTCTGCAATAGATTGTGCAAATTTTTCCACTCCATACTTGGCAATTGGATTCCAGTAAGTCATTACAACTGCTGCCACGCCTGTACTTGATGCGACATTGAGTGCTTCAAACACATCGGCAGCATTTGTACCAGCCTTAAGTGAAATATCTGCTGCCTCTTGAATAACAGGACCATCCATCACTGGATCGCTATAAGGAAAACCAATTTCAATTGCATCAACTCCGGCATCTGCCAAGGCTCTAATCGCTTTGGCACATCCAGATTTAGAAGGAAAACCTGCTGGAATATAAGCAATTAGCGCTGCGCGATTTTCTGCGCGCACCTTTGCCATTACTGAATCTAATTGCGTCATTACAGCGGAATTCCAAAGTATTCAGCAGCTGTTGACACATCTTTATCTCCGCGACCCGACAAATTAATCAATAGATTCGCATTTGGTCCAAGCTCTTTACCAATGACCAATGCGCCAGCCAAAGCATGAGCAGTTTCTATCGCAGGAATAATTCCCTCTGTCTTACACAACAAATCAAATGCTGCCATTGCTGCATCATCATTGACTGCGCGGTATTCAGCTCTACCAATGTCATGAAGGTAGGCGTGCTCTGGACCAACTCCTGGGTAATCAAGACCAGCAGAAATTGAATGCGACTCAACTGTTTGCCCATTCGCATCTTGCAGAACATATGAACGCGTGCCGTGTAATACGCCAGGTGAACCGCCGGTAATCGTTGCAGCGTGGCGTCCAGTTTCAACACCATCACCACCTGCTTCAAGTCCAATGAGTCGAACACCAGCATCTGGAATAAATGCATTGAAGATTCCAATTGCATTTGATCCCCCGCCAACGCAAGCAAGAACTGCATCTGGCAGTCTGCCGGTTAGCGCCAGCATTTGCTCGCGCGCTTCATCACCAATAATTTTGTGAAAGTCACGAACCATTGTTGGGAAAGGATGAGGTCCTGCAACTGTGCCCAACATGTAGTGAGTATCGGCAACGTTAGTCACCCAATCACGCATGGCTTCATTAATTGCATCTTTTAATGTTTTGGAGCCAGATGTAACTGGAACAACTTGTGCGCCGAGCAGCTTCATTCGTGCAACATTGAGTGCTTGACGGCGTGTGTCCTCTTCGCCCATGTATACGACGCAATCAAGTCCCATCAGCGCTGCAGCTGTTGCAGATGCAACTCCGTGCTGACCAGCGCCAGTTTCGGCAATGATGCGCTTTTTACCCATGCGCTTTGTTAATAGAGCTTGACCTAAAACATTGTTGATTTTGTGGCTACCGGTGTGGTTGAGATCTTCGCGCTTGAAAAATATTCGAGCACCGCCTGCATGCTCACCAAATCTCTTAGCTTCAGTGATGATGCTTGGGCGACCTGTGTAGGTGCGATGGAGCTCTGCAAGTTCGGCGATAAATGCTGGATCTTTTTGCGCCGCGCTATGTGCAGCCTCTAACTCTTCGAGAGCACCAATGAGAGCTTCTGGCACAAAACGCCCGCCATACTCTCCAAAGTGGCCCTCGGTAATCATTGTCCAAGCCTACCGAGCAACTGAGCCATCGCAACATTTGAATTTCCTGAGCGGACTAATGCCTCGCCAACAAGAATTGCTGTCGCCCCATGCTCTTGGGCAAACTCAACATCTGCGCGTGTAGAGATACCTGATTCAGCAACACGTGCAATGGTGCTTGGTATTTGTGGAATCAGTTGGGCAAAAGCCTGTGCATCAACATCTAATGTTTTCAAATTACGTGAATTAACACCAATAATCTCAGGTGATATTTCTAGTGCACTTTCTAACTCTCCAGGAGTATGAACTTCAATCAAAGCTCTCATGCCAAGTTCTTTTGATAAGTGAAAATAGTCATCTAGTTGATTCTTACTGAGGGCAGCAACAATCAACAAAATTACATCAGCGCCATGTGCTCTGGCTTCATAGAACTGGTACTCATCAACCATGAAATCTTTTCTCAAAATCGGTAGTTCAACTGCTTTGCGCACCGCGTCAAGATCGCCCAATGTCCCACCAAATCGGCGTTGTTCAGTGAGCACGCTAATTACCGCCGCACCTGCTTCTTCATAACTTGCTGCAAGGCCGGCAGGATCTGTAATCGGAGCAAGAGCGCCTTTGCTGGGCGAAGATCTTTTTACTTCTGCAATGACAGAAATATTGTCAGTTAACAGTGCAGCTAAACAATCCCTCACTGGTGGTGCTACTTCTATTGCCTCAAGTAGCTGCGACATAGGTAAGCGTCTAGCCGCCAAATCTTCCCGCACACCTTCAATAATCGAATCTAAGACGCTCACAGTTTTTGATCCTCTGTTGGGTCTATCCCCTTATCTAGTGCTGACCAAGAGTTGAGCACACGTGGTGCGCGCTCATACCTAGATGAAATCTTAAACTTTCGTGCAAGTAGCAAAACTATTGCCATTACAAAAATTCCAGCAATAGCAATAGGCAAGAGATCACTCATGCTTGCGTCCTAAACGATTAGCTGCATGTATTGCTGTTAGAACAGCAGCTGCCTTATTTCTACACTCTTGGTTTTCTGATTCAGGATCTGAGTCTGCAACTACACCAGCACCTGCTTGCACATATGCAGTGCCTTGATATAACAAAGCTGTGCGAATTGCGATGCAGGTATCGATGTTGCCTGTGAAATCTATATATCCCACGATGCCACCATAAACACCGCGTCTGGTTGTCTCTAACTCTTCAATAATTTCCATTGCTCGTGGCTTTGGCGCACCAGATAGCGTTCCTGCAGGAAAGACTGAAAAGAGTGCATCAACTGGGGTGGCTTTATCTGCCAACTTTCCAACAACTGTAGAAACAATGTGCATCACATGTGAATATCGTTCTATGTGCATGAAGTCGACTACTTCAACACTTCCAGGCGCACACACTCGACCTAAATCATTTCGACCTAAATCAACAAGCATGAGGTGCTCAGCACGCTCCTTTGGATCGGCCAACAACTCTTCACCTAAACGGTGATCTTCTTCAGGATTTGATGAACGCTTACGAGTTCCTGCAATCGGATGGATCATTACATCTTTTTGATTGACCTTGACTAATGCTTCAGGGCTTGAGCCAACGATCTCGATGCCATCTGTGAAGCGGAACAAATACATATAAGGAGAAGGATTGTTAAGGCGCAGCATGCGATACACATCGA
>CANLAC010000057.1 GCA_947488645.1 Actinomycetota bacterium
ACGTAGAGGTTGGGATAACTTGCATGGAAACTCTGAGCCCATCAAACCTAAAGTTCTGCAGGGTTTAGGAGATCAGTTTGCTGGGATGCGAAGTGTTGTTGCCTGGTATTGCTGGAGAGCTTCCTAGTAACTAGTTACTATGGGGGCTTACTAATGGTGACGGGAGGCTGTGCGTGCTTGAAGCATTAATTCTCGGCATCGTTCAAGGCCTCACAGAGTTCCTACCCATTTCATCTAGTGCCCACATTCGCATCGTTGGTGAGTTCATGAACAAGGCTCAAGATCCCGGAGCGCGCTTTACAGCAATCACCCAAATTGGCACAGAGCTTGCCGTGCTTATCTTCTTTCGCAATGACATCAAAGCGATTATTACTTCTTGGTTTAGTCAGGTTATTAAGCGCGCCGAGCTAAGTGGTGAAGCAAAAGGCCAAGCACGCATGGGTTGGCTGATCATTATTGGAAGCGTGCCAATAGTTGTACTTGGTTATTTCGGCAGAGACATCATCACAAATGATCTTCGTTCCCTATGGCTTATCGCATCTGTGATGATCATCTTTGGTGTGATCCTTGGTATTGCAGATAAGTATGGAAAGAGCGAAAGATCATTAGAACAACTAAGTACCAAGCACGGTGTTCTTTATGGAGCAGCCCAAGCATTGGCATTAATTCCTGGAGTTTCACGATCTGGTGCAACTATTGCGATGGGTCGGTTCTTGGGTTACTCCCGCGAAGCTGCCCTTCGCTATTCTTTTTTGTTAGCCCTACCTGCAGTTTTTGGAAGTGGGTTTTATCAATTAAAAGATGCATTCTCCTCCGATGCTGCGCCCAATGTGTTTTCGATTCCAGAAACCTTTGCAGCTACAGCTGTGGCATTTGGTGTGGGCTACATCGTTAT
Source organism: Actinomycetota bacterium (assembly GCA_947488645.1). Taxonomy (GTDB): domain Bacteria; phylum Actinomycetota; class Actinomycetes; order Nanopelagicales; family Nanopelagicaceae; genus Planktophila. The sequence continues at coordinate 896 of CANLAC010000057.1, forward strand.
CGCTTGGCTTCTAAAGTTTGTTTCAACTAAAAGTTTCATGCCCTTCATCATCTATCGCGTGCTTCTGGGCTCAACGCTTCTTGTGCTCTTGGCAACGGGTGTTATTTCAGCATGAGCCAGTCTGTAGGCGTTGAGATTATTCATCCAGATGAGTGGTTTCGACTTCGCTCAATAAGACTTAAATCTCTAACTGTTAATCCAGAGGCATTTGGAGGAACACTTGAGGTTGAAAGCGCAGAGGATGAAGCAGCCTGGCGAGCGAAGTTTGAAAAGCTGGATTTTCTGATTGCATCAGTTGATGGTTTCGATGCAGCGGTAATGTCGATAGAAAAGCTAGATGGCGATTTTGGGGCAACGTGCTGGATAGGTGGATGCTGGAGTGATCCTGAGTACCGCGGAAAAGGTTTATTGCGGGCCATGATGAACTTTGTTGATGAGCAAGACAAAGGGTGGCAGGTTCAAGGATTAGGTGTGTGGATCGATAACTACAGCGCTATTGCAGCATATGAGAAATTAGGTTTTGTGAAGATGGGCGAGGACACACCAAGTACTCGCCAACCCGGCAAGTTTCACCAACGAATGATTAGAAAAAGTATTGGCTAGACGTTTTCTAGCTTGTAGCCAAGTCCGCGGATAGTTTGAATAAGAACTGGATTTGCAGGATCTGCTTCAATCTTGGCGCGAAGACGCTTGATGTGAACATCTAAAGTCTTTGTGTCACCGTAGTAATCCCCGCCCCATACGCGATCAATTAATTGTGAGCGGGTGAGAACACGGCCTGAGTTACGCATTAAGAACTCAAGCAGTTCAAACTCTTTCAGAGGAAGAGAAACAGGTGAGCCATTTACTGAAACCTGATGCTTACCAATATTGAGCTTTACAGGTCCAACTTCCATTAAATCTTGATCTTGAATTGAACCATCATCTGTAATACCGCGGCGCAATACCGCCTTGATGCGGGCGATTAATTCGCGAGATGAATAAGGCTTAGTTACATAATCATCTGCGCCTAGTTCAAGTCCTACGACCTTATCGATTTCTGCATCTTTGGCTGTCAACATAATGATTGGAACTTGTGAAGTTGTGCGAATTGTTCGGCACACCTCAACACCTGAAACTTCAGGAATCATGAGATCGAGAAGGATTAAGTCAGCACCTTCTTTGGCAAAGATTTCAAGTGCTTTGCGGCCATCTTCTGCCACCAAAGTCTCAAATCCCTCTTTGCCCAATAGAAAAGCTAGTGCTTCTGAAAATGATGCTTCATCTTCTACGATGAGAATCTTGGACATTAGTTGGCCTCCGCTTGTTTGATAAAAATAGGCAAAAGTAAGGTGAATGTGCTGCCGATATTTTCTGCGCTCCAGACCTTCACATCGCCGCCATGCTTTGATGCGACGTGCTTAACGATTGAAAGACCCAAGCCTGTGCCACCTGTTTGGCGAGAGCGTGCTGGATCTACTCTGTAGAAGCGCTCGAAGATTCTTAATAAGTCTGTCTCTGGGATACCAATACCTTGATCTGTGACTGAAATTTCAACAATGCCATCTACCAGCTTGCTTGTCACGGCTACCTTTGTGTTGTCGGGGGAGTAATTGACCGCGTTATCAATAAGATTTTGGATTGCCATCGTTAATTGATCGCGATCGCCCCACACCGATAGATCTTTTTCTTCCTGATAATTAACGGTGATGTGTCTATTTTCGGCGTTAATCTGACTTTGATCAATCGCCTCTTTTACAAGGTATCCAACTTCTACTTCCTCAGCTTCTTGAAGTGGATCAGAATCTTGAATACGAGACAGATTAATAATTTCTTGCACTAAATCAGTTAAGCGCTTTGATTCTGATTGCATGCGTGTTGCAAACATTGTCACCGCTTCTGGTTCATCCTTTGCACCCAACACCGCTTCACTCAAAAGAGAAAGGGCACCGATAGGAGTTTTAAGCTCATGTGAAATGTTGGCAACAAAGTCGCGGCGAATTTCATGAACGCGCTGAGCTTCGCTCTCATCTGAAATCAAAACGATAACAAGATCGCCTTCAGTTAAAGGAAAGATGTTTACCGTTAATTCATGAATACCTTCACCGATTGGTCCGCGTGGAACATCTATGCGGCCCGTGTGCTTTGTATTTGTCCTGCGCACGACTCGAATCGTTGCCAGCAACTCTGGGCTATCAATGCGCCCATCCTTTAAAATTCCAAGGCGCTCAATTCCCTCAGATTCAAATACAGGAAATTCTCCAGGGGCAAGAACTAGAGCTTCTCCATCGAGGTTATTGAGGGTCTTTATAAGCATGTCGGGCAGGAGGCGAGGGTCTGTAGCCTCATCTATCACCTGGCGCTTTAACCTCATATAGAAACTCTATCGCGCTAAAACCCCAGTTAACCGCTCGTTAACCCAATAGATTGCATATGTTAACCATTGAGCCTTAGGTTTCACCCATGGCCCTTATTAGATCAGCGTTTCAGGATGAGTTAGACGGCGTCTCTCAATCCTTGGTGGACCTTACCAACATGGTTTCAGAATCAATTGTTAAATCTTCTAAGGCACTCCTATCTGCCGACCTTAAATTGGCCGAGGAAGTCATTGCAACCGATGTGAAAATCGATGATTACCAACATGAATTAGATGCTCGCATCATTGACATCATCGCACGACAACAACCAGTTGCTTCAGATCTTCGCGCATTGATTACCGCGCTACGCATGAGCGCAGACCTTGAGCGCATGGGAGACCTTGCACATCACATTGCCAAGGTTGCGCGTCTTCGCCACCCCAATAGTGCAATCCCAGCCGACTTAGTGTTGGCATTTACGGAAATGGGACATGTTGCAGAAAAGCTCGCAACAAAGGTTGCAACAGTTATTACAACCAGAGATACCGACATGGCGTTGCAAGTTGAAAAAGATGATGACGAAATGGATGAGCTCCATAAGAAGGTAATCATTGGAATCACCAACGGTGGCGCTGGAATCACGATTGAATCTGCCATCGATTTAACCTTGCTTGGTCGTTACTACGAGCGCTTTGCAGACCACGCTGTTGCTGTTGCCCGCCGTGTGTACTTCCTTGTTAAGGGCGAGTTCCCACAGTAATCATCCATGACGATTAATATTCAAGAAATTGCTTCTGCCTATGAAGCAGCAACTAAAGAGTTTCTAGCAATTGCCACTTCTGTTCCTGCAGATAAGTTGGATGTTAATGATGGTGAAAACTGGAGCTCTCGCCAAGTAATCCATCACTGCGCAGATAGTGAAGCCCAGTCATACGCGCGGCTGCGACGATTGGTGGCAGAGCCCAACCCAGTAATTCAGGGGTATGACGAGAACTTGTGGGCTAAGGATCAAACACTTGGATATACAGAGTTGCCGATTGAAAACTCAATTGCAGTCTTTACTGCTGTTCGCGCTGGATCGTTAGACATCATCAAGCGATTAAAGCCTGAGCAATTAGAGCTAACGGGCACTCACACTGAAGCTGGGGAGTACTCCTTGAAGCGTTGGCTTGAGACCTACACGCGCCATGCCAACAACCACGCAGATCAAATCAAACAGAATTTGGCCTAGAACTAACCCTTAAGAAATAACCTCTTGATCTCACCCCAATAGGGGTGAGGCAGTCTTGATTAAGCACAAATGAGGCATCACCCTGTACGCATGAAACAAGGCGTAATCCCTGGGGTGAATCTGGCCCGAACTGTGGCCCCAGTTGTACCCGCCAACTTTCTTTCAAGAAAGCATCTATTTAGCTTATTTGAGACCAATATGCCGGGTGCAACCATCGTTGCCGCACCTGCCGGATATGGAAAAACCATGGTGGTGGCTGAATGGGCAGCTGCGCAATCTCGTCCAACTATTTGGTGCGCAGTTGATCCCGATGATTCACCACAAATGTTTTTTGCACACATCGTGCAAGCGGTTAGAAATGTCTTGCCAAAATTTGCTGCAGATTTCGAAGGCGAAAGATTCTTATCTCCAGATAGTTACATCAATTACATGGTTCGTGAAGCTAGCGCTGTAAAGGAAGATTTCAACTTTGTCATAGACAACGGTCCGTCCGATGCCCAAGAGGTCGCACCGTTTGCACAGGCCCTAGTTGATCACCTACCCAATAATGTTCACGTCGTCATCATCAGACGAGTTACCCCAGCAACATCATTGGCCCGTTATGCAAGCCTTGGCAACCTGAGCTTGATTACAAGCCAGGACCTGAAATTTTCCGAAGATGAAATTACTGTTATTTGTGAACTCAATCAAATAGACAGCCAAGATCTTCTCATTTCAAAACGCCTTGCTAAGTGCAATGGTTGGCCAGCTGCGATCCAAATGATGGCCAAGAATATTTCGCGTGGAAGTGCTGTCACTGAATTCAAAATTACCGAATCGGCCAACCCATTAGGAATTTTGGCACGGGAGTCATTTAATTCGCTGAGTGAGGAAAGTAAGCACAGTTTATTGAAGCTGGGTATAGTTGAAGAGTTCGATTTTGAAGTTGCCGCAATTATTTTGGGTGAAGATTTCTCAGAAACATACATTAATAAATTAGCTATTGATGGAATGTTTGTTTCTGTTTCCTCAGGATTTCAACGCAACTTCACTATAAATCCAATTGTTTTTGAAGTGCTTCAGGAACTGCGTTCTAAGAATAATGGCTTAGAAAACTCAACTCACCAAAAACTCGCTCAGTACTACATTTCAAAGGGTGCCCCAGCACAAGCACTGGAGCATGTATTTCAATCTGGAAACAGGGATCAGATAAGGGATGTCCTTCAAGTTTCGATTCGAGATATGGCTGCTATTGGCCGCGGTGATCAGATTATTCGCTGGGCTCAATACGGGGCAGACAACACTCCGACCGGTGAAATGATGAAAAAGACCATTAAAGTTGTTGGTCATTTGGTAAACCTAGATTTTGAAAAAGCTGAAAGCATGGCGGCAGAATTAAGTTATCTCGCCACCCAAGATCCGCAATTAGAATTTCTTACGCAATTAACTGCCATGGTTATGTCTCATGTCTACTTTGCCCGAGGGGATTTTGAGCGTTCTCAAGTCATGATTAAGCAAGCTCTTGCAAAGGACTATGAATCAGTTGGAATTGAGAATGTAGACAAAATTGCGCTACTTCGACTTCAAGCAGACATTGCATATATTTATGATGATGAAGAGTTGGTGGAAGCATCTCTACTTCATGCTAAAAAACTTCAGGATGGCAATCATCAGGTGATCATTGGATATCACATCGGTTGCATGACCTCTATGTCTCTATGGTGCCAGGGAAGATTCTTTGAAGCTGCAGAGTTTGCATCGATTGCTATTGCTCAGGCAGAAAATAATGGTTTCTCCGGAATTGCCGGTCCGTTAGATGCAATGTTGGTTTTATCTAGATGCGAATTAGAACTTTCGCACTTGAATCAGGCGATTGAAACTTCAAATCAAATCGAGCGAAAAGCTGAGTCTGCACACATGTGGCCTTGGTATTTCATGAGCATCGGCACTCGTTCAAGAATTCAAATAACCCAAGGGCTGATCACTCATGTAGTTGAGGTTTTAGCCGCACAACGCGAAAGACATAAGCATCTGCAAACGCCGAATCAGTTAGGTTGGATTATCGATGTTTCAGATGTCTTTCTGAGGTTTGTTTTAAATGACTGGAAACGCGCTGAAGAGTTGCTCCAGCGGATGCCAAAGATTGAAATGGTCCGCCAGATTGACATGAATGTGAGATTTGAGGCAGATCCAAAGCATATTCACGCACTTGTCGCACAAATGCCTGAAACAACTCCGCGCCAAAGAGTGAATAAATCCTTGTATCAAGCAACTGTCAACATCGATCAAGAAAATGTGGCACTCAATTACTTGCGGACCGCACTCGACCTTGGGGCTGAAGTTGGCTTCCATGAGTATTTTGTTCGTCAAAACCGGCTTTATCCCATCATGGTCAAGGCTGCTGCAGCCAAGCCAACTATCTTCATCGAAAGCGTGGTGCACGAGATGTCAAATCGGATTAAGAATTCAAATTCAGATACCGGCGCACTTGAAGAGAAGTTGACGAACCGAGAACTTGAGATCTTGAAGCATCTGACAACTGGTAATCCCATCAGTGCAATTGCAAAACAGCTACATATTTCGCAGAACACCATGAAGACTCATCTGCGCAATGTGTATCGAAAACTAGATGTAGATGGTCGTCATACTGCTGTTGAAAAAGCTCGGAAACTACTTCTTATTTGAGCCTGTCCTATAGGGTTAAAGGCATGGGTCCAGCATTTAACCGCATGTGGGCATCTAGCATTGTTTCTAACCTCTCAGACGGCATCCTCATTGCAGCCGCACCTTTGCTGGCCATCTCACTTACCGATAGCACCGTCTTAATTTCAGCAA
>CANLAC010000058.1 GCA_947488645.1 Actinomycetota bacterium
GCAAAAGATTTGTATAGAACTTTGGTTGAAAATGGCTTGTTACGTTCACAGTCATCGGCCCCAGCAACACATAGATTCTTAGCAACCGGTGATGCAAAGGCATTTGAAACCTTGGCTCGACGTTTTCTAGGTCCCGAGGTCACACAAGTCGAGCACAAGGAGCTATAAATGGCACGCAATGATGGGCGCACAGTAAATGATCTGCGGGAAATTAAATTTACTCGAGGTTGGTTAGATCATGCCGAAGGTTCAGTATTAGTTGAATTCGGCAAAACTCGTGTTTTATGTGTTGCATCATTTACACCAGGTGTTCCACGTTGGTTAAAAGACACTGGCAATGGATGGGTTACATCAGAGTATGCAATGTTGCCTCGTGCAACTCACACACGTTCAGATCGTGAAAGTGTTAAAGGGAAGCTCGGTGGTCGCACACAAGAGATTTCTCGCTTAGTTGGTCGTTCTTTGCGTGCAGTAGTAAATATGAAAGAACTTGGCGAAAACACAATTGTTATCGACTGTGATGTATTACAAGCAGATGGTGGAACACGCACAGCAGCAATCACAGGTGCATACGTTGCACTTGCAGATGCAATCTCTTGGGCAAAGGCGCAAGGACACATCAAGGCAGATGCAAAACCACTCAACGATTCTGTTGCAGCGGTAAGTGTTGGAATCATCGATGGAGTTCCAATGCTTGATCTTTGCTATGAAGAAGATGTGCGCGCAGGAACAGATATGAATGTTGTTGTTGCCGGTGATGGAAGATTCATTGAAGTTCAAGGAACAGCTGAAGGTGAACCCTTCGATCGCGCATTATTAAATCAACTACTTGATTTGGCAGTTGCTGGATGTGCAACACTTAACCAGATGCAGAAAGATGTACTTGCGAAGTAATGTCTCACAAACTTGTTTTAGCAACACGTAATCAAGGAAAGATCACTGAGTTTCGACGGATTCTGGATGCTTTAGCCCCAGGTGCCATAGAACTTATTGGTGTGGATCAATTCCCGGATTTGTTAGATGTTGAAGAGACAGGATCAACATTTGAAGAAAACTCTTTACTCAAGGCGCGCTATACGAGCCAAGCAACTGGGTTGCCGGCGATTGCTGATGATTCAGGGTTATGTGTTGATGCATTAAAAGGTGATCCAGGGATTTTTTCTGCCAGGTGGGCAGGTGAACATGGAAATGACCGAGCAAATCTAGAAAAGGTTTTAGATCAGCTCAAAGATGTTGCAGACGGACAGCGCACTGCGCACTTCATGTGTGTGGCATCGCTAGTACTTCCGGACGGTCGCCAACAGGTTGCCGAAGGTCGATTCGATGGAGTGATTCTGCGTGCCCCAGTTGGCGAGAATGGATTTGGCTACGACCCGATATTTCAGCCCGCGGGTTTGTCCATTTCTTCTGCGCAAATGAGCGCGGAGGAAAAGGATTTACTGAGCCACCGCGGAAAATCACTACGCGCATTAGCACCTCATGTCATCCATTTGCTTGCGAGCCTGGGGTAACCTTTACCTATCACAGCGCGTTAATTGCGTGCTTATAGCAATCCAAGGAGTTCGAAGTGGCCGTTAAGAAGACCGCAAAGAAGGCAGCAAAAAAGTCTCCTGCAAAGAAGACAGCTGCAAAGAAGTCGCCAGCTAAGAAAGCTGTAGCGAAAAAGAAGACAGCTAAGAAAGCTGTTGCCAAGAGAGCAGTCGCAAAGAAGACAGCAAAGAAGTCTTCAGCAAAGAAAACTGCAACCAAGCGTGTAGTAAAGAAGACAGCAAAGAAAGCTGTTGCCAAAAAAGTTGTTAAGAAGACCGCGAAGAAGGCTCCAGCAAAGCGCGTTGTTAAAAAAGCAACGACAACTCGTGTCACATCTGCGCCAGCAGCGATTAGTGCACCAGCAAAGTCAGTTGCACCTATTGCAGCCAAGCCAGTTGCTGCGCCTAAGGCATCAACTTCAAACCGCACTGCATGGATTGTGGTTATCGGAATTGTGGCATTAGTTGCAATCGTTTGGTCTCAGTCATCTGGATCAGATAGCGATGATGCAGCCAATCCCACTCCATCAATGTCAGAAAGTGCGGAGCCAAGTGCTGAACCATCTGCAACTGAGTCAACAGGAACACCTGTTACAGCTGTAGAAGCACCAACAAAGTTTGTTGCTCTAAGCAGCGCAGATGGACTCAAGCTTCGCTGGATTGCACCAACAGCAGTTGATGGATTAACTGGATATAACGTTGAGATTCGTGCAAACGGAGCAGGCGAGTGGACAGTAATTGCAACAGTTCCAGCCGATCAACTAACTCAGAATGTTACAAAGGCAAGTGATTCAGGATGGACTCAGTTCCGCGTTTCATCTGTGTACTCAGATGGACAGACTGCATCAGCTACAGCTTTTGGAATTCCAGGAGAGTTCAAGTAAATCTAAATTAAATTAAATAAAATCCCTCACCGATTGGTGGGGGATTTTGTTTTGCTATGTATTTAAATCTCTAGAGCTGCGCTGTTATTGCATCCACATAAGCGCGAACACCTGCAGGGACAAGGTGAACACCATCTGGACCAAAGTACTCTGAGCGACCCTGGGAAATAGATGCCCAATCCACCAAGAAGGCACCGTATAGAGACGCGTACTGTGCAATAAGAGCGTTGTTGTCATCTCGCCAAGCCCGTGGGACTGCTGTATTCACAACAACAATTCGAGGCTGATCCTTAATTATCTCAAAAATTGCTGCAACCTGTTCTTCGGTGAGTTTGTTGTTATTGCCTAAATTCAAAACAATAGTTGCCATACTCATGTTTGCTTTGTCATTAGTAATTACTTCAAGAAGCTCGGTTGCTTGTCGTCCTACTCTTGCATTAATCAATCCAATAGGTTGACGACTATCTAATTCAAATCGAATTCCGAGAATTACTGAGTCACCTGTAACCCACAATCCAGGGTTATTAACGTCAGATGGTACTGAAGGCGTGGTTGTGGTTGGCTGCAACTGCTTCTTTAATTGGGCTAATTGCTCATCACCTTTAGCAATTGCACTTGTTGCAACCGTCGCGGTCGAACCAATAATCGCGAGGACTATCAGCACAACACCAGCCTTTTGGCGCAATTGCACCCGCTTTGTGCGGTATTTCATTCCTTTAAACCAATAATCAATTAATCCGGTGCGCACAGGTAATTCAACTAAACGTAATGAAATATCTGCCAAGGCAAAGACAATTAACACACGCAATGTATATAAAGCCCATTGTGATCCTTCAAGATCATAATCTGGCCGAGTAACTTGAAAAACGACCCAGTGCCACAGATATATTGCGTATGAACGTTCACCGATCCAAACAAATGGCTTACTACTTAAGATAGGTGCAAAGCGAGATGCAGGGTGAACAATCGAAGTGATGATTGCACATCCGAATAATCCGGCTAACGGGAATGCCAACTTATACAAAGTTGGATCGTTTTCATCAATAAACAAGAATGCTGCGATTATTCCAAGAAATCCAACTATTCCAATTCCATCAATAAAGTCTTGAGCCTTACGTGTTACCGTTTCTTGAAGGTTTTGCGGAATCCAGCGGACCGCTAAGGCTGCGCCAAGAAATAAGCCAATACTGTGAGTATCTGTTCCAAAGTAAACGTGGCTTACCTTTGTAGTGCTAGCTGCATCAATCTGTAACGAGACCACGAGCAATGCAATGCCTGAGAAGGCTGCAATTAAAAGGGCAGCACCAGGGATCTTATTTTTGCCAAAGTAACGCAGAACCAATAACAAAATTAATGGCCAGACCAAGTAGAACTGAGCTTCCACGCCTAAAGACCAGGTGTGTTGCAACAGTGGCGGACGCCCAATGGCCTCGAAGTAATCAGTTTCGCGAAAAACTAACCACCAATTCATTCCGCCAAATAGTGCAAATGGAGAGTCACCTAAAAATCGCCGCATAGTATCTGGCGCCCAAAATCCAACAACTATTGTCGTTGTGATGATCATGAATACAAGTGGTGGTAACAAACGACGAATGCGGGCCACGTAGAAAGCACGTAGGTCTAAACCGCCACTTCGCTGAATTGAATCCAGCAATAAGCGAGTGATTACATACCCAGAGATTACAAAAAAGAGGTCAACACCCAAGAAACCACCAGGAATCCACTTGAATCCAAGGTGATACAACATCACTGCAATTACGGCGACAGCACGCAAGCCATCAATTGCAGGTATGTATCGGATACCTCGTTCATTGGCCATGATTGATTAACTCCTACGAAGTAACGCTGTTTTAAATAGCGAAGAGCTATCTAGCGCTTTGCAGATTTCTTTGCAGCACTCTTCTTTGCCGGAGCTTTCTTAGCACTCTTCTTTGCTGTTTTCTTAGGTGCCGCTAATGCAGGACGTGTGCGTTGGCTGGCAACTTTAAGAGGTCCTGGATTAATCAAAGTGTCATCTGCATTCAAATTATCAAGAACGCTCTTTTGTAGATCTTCTAATCTTTGGAAGGCACCATCTAGGCGATTTCGAGATTGCTGAATTGCAGACTCTGCAGCATCTAGAGATTGCTTTTGAATTCTGTATAAACGCTCTGCCTCAGAGATAACACCTGAAAGCCATTGACGATAACCAGTAACTTCAGTTGTTGCTTCAGAAACAATGCGCTCACCTTCGCGGCGGGCAGCTGTGGCAAGGGCGGAAATTTCACGCTTCTTGCTCTCGATTAGCGCTTCTGCTTCTGACTCAGCTTGTGCAATCTTATCTTCTGCCTCAGATTCTGCGGCCTGGATATATTTGCGTCCACGAGTTTCGGCACCTGAAAGAATTGTGCGAGCCTTTGCATCAGCTGCTTCCAACTCTTCCTTGGTTGCGCGTGCAGTTTCTGACACCAAACGAGTAGCTGCAACTTGCGCCTTGCTCTCACGAGCTTGAGCAGATTTGATCATTGACATCGCAGTTTCAGTAGCGAGAATTTCAAACTCTTCTTTAGTTAAGCCGGTTATGTCACGGCGAGATTTCAAATCTGCAAGCTGTGCTTCAAGTTCGCGAATGCGATCAACAGATGAAGGCAGGTTAGTGCTCTCTTCTTCAGTAAAGCCCACCCAGTTAAGGAAGTTCTTCTTCTGCGCCATCATGCACCTCGCTGCTCATTAAAACCTGTGTAGAGATGGCTTAGGTTAGAGCAATGACCTATTTACTGTAAATCGCCACTGAGATCGCTATGTACTGACTAATCCACGCGGCAAGCACGAATATATGGAAGAGCTCGTGGAAGCCGAAGTACTTTGCCTCGCGTCCAGGACGCTTAAGGGCGTAAAAGATGGCACCGACTGAGTAGAACAGACCGCCTATTGCGATTGGAAGTAGTACCCATAAACCACCCGCGCGATAGAGGGCGGGAGTATAGAAAACAGCAACCCAGCCCAAGGCCAAGTAGTTGGCTACGTATAGCCAACGAGGTGCACTGAGCCAGAAAACTCGAAGAGCAACGCCTAATGCTGCACCGATCCAGACAACTAGTAACAAGATTGTTCGATCGCGCCCCTCAAGTAAAGCAACCGCAAATGGCGTGTAAGAACCGGCAATTAATAAATTGATATTTGCATGATCCCAACGACGCCAAATCTTTTTCTTTTCTGGCACCCACGGGACACGGTGATAGATCGCAGAAACGCTAAATAACATAATTGCTGTTATGGAGTAAATAGCTACTGCAAACTTAAGAGAAGATTTGCTCAATATAAATAAAACAAGTGAAGCGATGATGACCGCTGGAGTTGCCCCAAGGTGAAACCAACCACGTAGCTTTGGTGGAGCGGCTGGGCTCTGACTCATACTGGCAAGACTAGGGCACTTTCGCATAATTAACCGTGGACAAAGCCTTGCACCACTGCCAAACTTCACCCATGACACATAGATCACCCATATTTGAAATCAGCGATGTCTTCATCGATCAAAGAGCAGCCCTTAGTCCAATGAGTTGTACCAGACTTGGTAATGGGCTTAACCAGGACAAACTAGATGACTTTTCAATTGCAGCAGCCGAGGTAAGTGCGAACTTAACTCGCGAAACTTTGAAAAAGCTTTCTGCAATGCAACCAATCGATGAAATTGATCGTATTGCTAAGGCTGTAATGACTGAGCGTCTTGAGTCAGGGCTTGCTTTGCATGACAGTCAAGAGGGATATGTATTGTGGAATGTTTTGACATCACCACCGTCAAATGTGCGGTCTGTCTTTGAACTTATGCCCAAGAAGAGCCCGCAGGATTTTGACAATATTGCAAAGCGTTTAGCGGCAGTAGATGCTGCTTATAGCTCTTGGTGCGAAACAATCATGACTGTTGCAAAGACTGGGAAAACAACTGCCCAGCGCCAGGTTAAGGGTGTTATTGAGCAGTTAGATAGTTATGCAAATGGTGGATACAGCGCCATGTGTAAAAACTTTGATGCTGATGGAAAGTATCCAGCAATGCATGAAGCAGCAAAGCTTGCTGAAGCGGCTTCGGCAAAGGCGGCGACATTCTTGCGTGAAACTTACATGCCGATTGCCACACCCAATGATGCTGTTGGCGCAGAACGTTATGCGGTGTGGGCGCGCTTCTTCACGGGTTCTCAGTTAGATCTTCCAGCTACTTATGAGTGGGGTAAAAAGGAACTTAAGGCAATTAACGATCGCATGTGGGAACTTGCAAAGGTTATTAACCCACAAGCAAAAACACTTCGTGAGGTTGCTGACACACTAGACAATGACCCTAAGTACAAGGTTATTGGCCCAGAAAACGTCGTTAAGTATTTACAGGATTTCACCGATAAAGCAATGAAGCGCATGAATGGTGAGTTCTTTGAAATTGATCCACGCATCGCAATTTGTGAAGCTCGATTAGCACCAGCAGGCAGTGCATCTGCTCCTTATTACAACCCACCATCAGAGGATCTTTCGCGTCCAGGTACAACGTGGATTCCAATGTTGGGTAAGAATGAAGTGAGCAACTGGCACCTAGTTTCTACGTGGTATCACGAAGCGGTTCCGGGTCACCACCTACAAGTTGGAACAGCAACTGTTGAGAAAGATCGGCTAACTCGTTTCCAGCGTACATCTGCCTGGATCAGCGGTTACGGCGAAGGCTGGGCGTTGTATGCAGAGCGATTCATGAATGAACTGGGTGCATTTGATGAGCCAGGTATTGAAATGGGTTATCTCTCTGCACAAGCATTGCGCGCATCACGCATTGTTGTAGACATCGGCATGCACCTTGGATACAAGGATGACAATGGTGTTGTCTGGAACGCTGAAAGCTCACG
>CANLAC010000059.1 GCA_947488645.1 Actinomycetota bacterium
TTTTTTAGACGCGGCCAAGAGATGTCCTTCCAGACAATTTGCGGGAACGCACAACTATTAGGTCTCAGCCGCTATATGCCCTGACCATAGAAATTTGAGCGAAGGTGAAGAGTACCGACCTCACCCCCGCCCTGTCCAACCCAATGCTTATACCTCTAAGCCGGGGCTTTGTCAGGCCTTTTGGAGAATTTGTGGATGAAAAAACCCCGCCTGGCACGAGGGCCAAACGGGGTCTTTCGCGGTAATTAGTGAAATTACTTGATTGTTACAGTCGCGCCAGCTGCCTCTAGTGCTGCCTTTGCCTTGTCTGCTGTTTCCTTGCTTGCCTTCTCTAGAAGGGTTGCTGGACATGCATCTACTAGGTCCTTCGCTTCCTTCAAGCCAAGGCTTGAATTTAGTCCGCGAACTTCCTTGATCACTGCAATCTTCTGTGATCCTGCGTTTTCCAAGATAACTGTGAACTCATCTTGTGCTCCATCAGCGGCGCCTGCTGCTGCTGCGCCACCTGCTGCTGCAGCTGCTACTGGAGCTGCTGCTGTTACATCGAATTCAGTTTCGAATGACTTAACGAACTCTGAGAGCTCGACCAATGTCATTTCCTTGAACTGACCCAATAGATCTTCTGTGCTGAGCTTTGCCATATTCGTTATTCCTTCTCTTCTGTTTCTGGAGTTGCTTCTGTAGTTACTTCTGTTGCTTCAGCTACAGGAGCTTCTGCTACATCTGTTGGTGTCTCAACTACTGCTTCTGCAGGAGCTTCGACTACTGCTTCAGCAGCTGGTGCTGCTTCTGCAACTGGCGCAGGTGCGCCTTGTTCTGATTCAAGCTTGATACGAAGTGCGTCAAATATGCGCGCTGCCTTAGCAAGCGATCCCTTCATTGCACCAGCAAGCTTTGCCAACAGAACTTCACGAGACTCGAGGTTAGCGAGCTGCATGATCTCTGCAGGTGTTACAGACTTGCCTTCATAGAAACCACCCTTGATAACAAGGAATGGATTCTCTTTTGCAAAATCACGGAGGCTCTTTGCTGCATCAATTGGATCACCCTTGATGAATGCAACTGCTGATGGACCAGTGAGAAGATCATCTGCGATCTCTACTCCAGCATCCTTTGCTGCAATCTTTGTGAGAGTGTTCTTCACTACTGAGTACTTGGTTGTTGTACCAAGTGCACGGCGAAGTTCCTTCATTGATGTAACAGAAAGACCACGATATTCAGTTAGCACTGTTGCATTAGCTGTACGGAAATCCTCCGCAAGTTCAGCAACTGCTGTTGTCTTATCTGGGCGAGCCATTCGGTTCACCTTTCCTGTTTCATTGGTGACCGTAGGGAATAAAAAAATCCGTAACGCGTAAGCGCCACGGATTTACCATGATCACCTACGCGGGCTGAGATTTCCTCATTTATTTAGATCTACCTTGCGGTTGATCTAGACCTGCGGTCTTTGGTTATGGCCCAAGGCTAAAGGTGGGCAGCCTTCGAGGTCAAATCACGCATGAAAAAAGGCCCCGGCGCAATGCCGAGGCCCTTCTCATGAATTCTTACTTAGTTAGCTGATGGTTCGCGAACTAGGTTGGGATCGATAGCGATTCCAGGTCCCATCGTTGTTGAAATTACAGCCTTTTGTACGTAGCGACCCTTTGAAGAGTTTGGCTTGGCACGAAGTATTTCCTCCATCGCAGCTGCATAGTTATCTGCAAGTTGATCTGCAGTAAATGAAGCCTTACCGATTAAGAAGTGAAGGTTTGAGTTCTTATCAACACGGAATTCAATCTTTCCGCCCTTGATATCTTCAACAGCCTTAGCAACATCTGTTGTAACAGTTCCTGTCTTTGGGTTTGGCATCAAACCACGAGGTCCTAGAACCTTACCGAGGCGACCGACCTTACCCATGAGATCTGGTGTTGAAACAACTGCGTCGTAATCAAGACGACCCTTTGCAACTTCTTCAATGAGTTCATCGCCACCGACGATGTCTGCACCAGCTGCGCGAGCTGCATCAGCATTTGCACCGTTCGCGAAAACCAAAACGCGAGCAGTCTTACCAGTTCCGTGTGGAAGGTTAACTGTTGAACGGATTGCTTGATCAGCCTTCTTAGGATCTACACCAAGTACTAGTGCAACTTCGACAGATGCGTCGTACTTAACTGTTGATGTTTCCTTAACAAGTGTTACTGCTTGTAGCGGTGTGTATAGGTGATCTTTCTTTACCTTTTCAGCTGCCGCTAAGTATTTCTTTGAGCGCTTCATTTCATCCTCTTTTTCGTAAGGTTGTGGTTAGCGAACCAGCGAGGTTCTCCCACATCTCTTCACCAATTTGGTGTTGAGAAATTTATTTATCCGTTAACTGTAATTCCCATTGAACGAGCTGTGCCCGCAATGATCTTGGCAGCTTGATCAATGTCATTTGCATTGAGGTCGGCCATCTTCTGAGTTGCGATCTCCTTGACCTGAGCCATGGTGATGTTTGCAACCTTAGTCTTGTGAGGAACAGCTGATCCCTTATCAACGCCAGCCGCCTTCAAGATCAAACGTGATGCAGGAGGTGTCTTGGTGATGAATGTGAATGAACGGTCTTCGTAGACAGTGATCTCAACTGGAATGATCTGGCCCTTTTGTGATGCTGTTGCATCGTTGTATGCCTTCACGAACTCCATGATGTTGACACCATGCTGACCTAGCGCAGGACCAACTGGTGGTGCAGGTGTTGCTGCTCCAGCCTGAATCTGCAACTTGATGAAGCCGGTTACCTTCTTCTTTGGTGCCATTTCTGTTTCCTCTTTTTCTTGGTTTCTTAATTAAATCTTTTGTACTTGGGCAAATGAAAGTTCAACAGGTGTTTCACGTCCGAAGATTGAAACAAGAACCTTGAGCTTTGCTTGCTCTGGCATGATCTCTGAGATCGATGCTGGCAGCGTTGCAAAAGGGCCATCCATAACAGTTACTGACTCGCCAACTTCGAAGTCAATAAGACGGATTTGATCCTTATCCAACTTCTTCTGTGGACGTGGTGCAAGAATCTTTTCAACTTCATCCATACTCAGTGGTGATGGGTGATGGGCGTTGCCAACGAAGCCTGTAACACCAGGAGTGTTACGAACTGCTGACCATGACTCATCAGTTAGATCCATGCGAACAAGAACATAACCTGGGTAGATGTTGCGCTTAACCATCTTAAACTGGCCGTTCTTAAGTTCCTTTACCTCTTCTTCAGGTACTTCAATCTGGAAGATGTAATCCTCCATGTTGAGTGAAATAATTCGGTTATGAAGGTTGCCTTTAACCTTCTTCTCATATCCTGCATAAGAGTGGACTACATACCAGTCGCCAAGTGCTGTGCGCAGGGTGCGACGGAATTCTGCGTTTGGATCATTTTCATCTGACTCAATGTCGCCATCTTCATCTGATGCGAGCGCAAGTTCAGGCTCAGTTGAAGCAACTGGTGCTTCAACGATCTCTTCTTCAACTACCGGAGTTGAAATCTCTGTCGCATTGGCAGCAAGTGCTGCTTCAAATGCGTCTGCTTTGATCTCTTCAGTCATTGTTTTCCTTTATCCAAATACCCAGAAGACAAGTCTTCCAAGAACAAGGTCGATGAGAGATACAACGGCAATAATGAATGACACGAATACAAGAACAACAGCTGTATATGTTGTTAGCTGATTACGTGTTGGCCAAACAACCTTGCGAAGTTCTGAAACTACTTGGCGATAGAAAAGTCCAACGCGCGCAAATAGACCGAGCTTCTCGGCTACTTGTTCAACTGACTCTGTCATCGTCATTCCTTTCGATACTTCACGGATACTTCTTTATTACACGAACTTCTTGCAGGGCAGGAGGGACTCGAACCCCCAACCGGCCGCTTTGGAGACGGCAACTCTAGCCAATTGAGCTACTGCCCTTCGCGAGAGCATGGCAAAACCATAGGGAAAAGCAAACCCTCGTGAGCGTCGAAGTGTAGAGGCAAGGTGGGGTTCAGGTCTAACTCGCGCGTGAAATACGGCAGACTTACGCCTATGACTCCACGTATCTCAGCCCGTATCGCAGCTATCGCAGAATCAGCCACTTTGGCCGTTGATGCAAAAGCAAAGGCGCTCAAAGCAGCTGGTCGTCCAGTAATTGGCTTTGGTGCAGGTGAACCAGATTTTCCAACACCTGATTACATCGTTGAAGCAGCAGCTGCAGCAACCAAGGTTGTAGCAAACCATCGCTACACACCAACACCAGGTTTGCCAGATCTACGTGAAGCAATCGTTGCTAAAACCAAGCGTGACAGTAACTATGACATCACCGTTGACCAAGTACTGGTAACAAATGGTGGCAAGCAGTCTGTATATCAAGCATTTGCAACAATTATTGATCCAGGTGATGAAGTACTTCTTCCATCACCATTTTGGACCACATACCCAGAGTGCATCAAACTAGCTGGCGGAGTGTCAGTTGAAGTTTTCGCTGATGAAACTCAGAACTATTTAGTCTCAGTTGAACAGCTAGAAGCTGCTCGCACACCAAAAACTAAGGCGCTACTTTTCTGTTCTCCATCAAATCCAACAGGTTCTGTTTATTCAGCAGAGCAAGTCAAAGCAATTGGTGAATGGGCTGTTAAGAACAACATTTGGATTATCAGTGATGAAATTTACGAGCACTTGTTATATGACGGTGCTAAAGCACCATCACTTCCAGTTGTAGTCCCCGCTCTTGCAGATACATGCATCATCATTAACGGAGTTGCAAAGACTTACGCAATGACTGGTTGGCGTGTGGGCTGGATGATTGGACCAAAAGATGTCATCAAGGCAGCCACCAACTTGCAGTCACACTTAACATCAAATGTTTCCAATGTTTCACAGCGCGCAGCAATTGCCGCAGTGACTGGAAACCTAGATGCTGTTCACACAATGGGTGAAGCATTTAACCGTCGTCGTAAGTTAATTGTTGATCTGCTTAACGAAATTCCAGGATTTGAATGTCCAACACCTACTGGAGCTTTCTACGTATACCCATCAGTTAAGGGTGTATTGGGCAAAACAATCCGCGGAAAAACACCTACAACATCTGCAGAATTAGCAACCTTGTTACTTGAAGAGGTTGAAGTTGCAGCGGTTCCTGGAGAAGCATTTGGTCCATCTGGATACCTGCGCTTTTCATATGCGACAAGTGATGAAGATATTGTTGAAGGTATTGGCCGTATCAAGAAACTACTTACAGAAGGTTAAATCTCGATCCCAATCAGATTTACCTCTGCTTCTAGGGTTATTCCAAATATCTCTTTAACGTGATCTCGCGCGCGCTTTGCAAGCTCTGCAATGTCTGCAGCTGTTGCATCGCCTGAGTTAGTCAATGCCAGCACATGCTTTGTCGAAATACGTGCGCCACCAACTTCATCACCCTTATGCATTCCTGCATTTTCAATAAGCCATGCAGCAGAAATCTTTACGCGGCCATCGTTAAGTGGCCACTTTGGCGCAGCATTGGGCAGAGCATCTGCTGCTTGCTGAGAAATAATTGGATTAGTAAAGAAAGATCCAGCAGACCAAGAATCATGATCTTCAGTTGATAACAACATTCCTTTGCTCGCACGAAGTGCTAACACTGCTTCACGAGTTGCAACTACTGGTGCTTTATCCCCTGGTTGCACGCCAAGCTTTTTAGCAAGCTCAAGATAGGTAATGGGATCACTGAACTCTCCACGACGAATCTGGAACTGCACATCTAAAACAACATATCGTCCAGGGTGTGACTTGAACAAAGAGTTTCGGTATGAGAATTGGCATTCACTGTTAGTAAAAGTTTTTACCGCTTTTTCTTGGCGGTCATATGTGCGAACCCGTGTGATGAACTCTGAAACTTCATGACCGTAAGCACCAATGTTTTGAATAGGTGAGGCACCTACCGTGCCAGGAATTCCGCTTAAAGTTTCAAGACCTGCAAAGCCGCTAGCAATTGTTGTTTGAACAAATACATCCCAGTCTTCACCCGCACCAATTGTCAGCGTGGCACCGCTACAAGCATCAACTTCTGCTTGCACCGAGTTATTAGAGATTCGAATAACTGTTCCTTCAAAGCCCTTATCTGCAATAAGAACATTGGTGCCGCCACCCATAATTAGAATTGGTGTGTCGCCTGCCTCTTCAATTGCAGCGATGATTTGTGCCTCAGTAGATACCTGAACAATTTTTGTAGCCGGGCCACCCACGCGAAGGCTGGTGTATTGGGATAACTCGGTCATATAGAAAGGTTACCTGCGCGGGGACAAAATTGCGCTTTTACCTCTGTACTTATCCAAGATACGGTCATAGTTCTTCTTGGACTGCACCTCACGGTATTCGGGATCTGCGTCGTGATACCCATGATGACGCTCTTGCGCAAGAGGTAATTCCATTTGCAGCAACTTCCCACCTGCCTGGCGGATCTTTAATGAATATTCCATATCTGCATTTCTATAATACAAAGCGCGAGGATTAAATCCGCCCACTTCAATCATCGCTGCTCGATTAAAAGCCATGAAGTAAGAAAATAGAACATCAACTTCGCCTGGGCCTTTGTCATCAACGCTGCGCCATTCATCCTCAGTATTAACCAGTCCCCCACGCCAACCAACGGCAACGTATTCACCCTTTTCAAGCTCTTGCACAACCGGAGTAATTGCATCGCCTGTAAAACGAGTTGAAGGATCCATGATGACTACATACTTACTTTGCACTTTTTCTAGGAAAACATTTGCACAATCACCCCAGGCAGCACCTGGATTAACTGAAATCAAATAGGTGCGCTTATCCATCTGCTCAAACAATGTGCCAGCATCACCAATTGAAATTATTGCCACAGCGCAATCACTGTTGGCCTTTATTGCTTTGACAGTCTCGAAAGCATCTTCTGTGAAGCCATCAACGATTAATCCAACTGTGACATCGTTTTCCAGATCAATAGTTCGGATATCGCGCGGATAAGCAAGAGTTATATAGGGCTTCTTAGGCATTAGTTCATATCCCCCAGCAACATCTACAACCTCAAAACCTGCTTGAAGCAATTCGTCACGATATTTATCAGCCAATGCAAAATCTTTTGTAGCACGTGCATCCATGCGGGCTTGTGCCAATGCAGTTACTGAATCTGGAATGCTCACTTAATCACTACCGCTTTAGCCATTCCAAGAACCTTTACACCAGCAGATGTAGCACTCAAAGTTATTGATATCTGATTACCATCTATTTCAGCAACAGTAGCTGTCACGGTTAAATCAACTTTTTGATCTACAGGAA
>CANLAC010000060.1 GCA_947488645.1 Actinomycetota bacterium
CAACCCTCATCGTAAGCATCGTTGCAATTGCTGTATCGGCCGTTGTTCAGGGTAAGAGTGGGTTCTTAGGCGCACTGCTCGCACAGTTTGTGGTCATTATCTTTTTTGTTATTCACATCGCAGTCTCGCGCATGACTCGTAATCTGGATCCAATCTCAACTATGGCAATGGCCTTGTTTTCTTACTTTGCCAAGCTATTTGCGTTGGGGATTTTGCTGTGGGCCATCGCCAAGTACACAGATCGGGCCACAATTAACCGCATCGCCTTTGGGGTCACAGCAGTGGCCCTCACAATCGCCTGGTTATGGGGCGAGATTGCCAGTTACATGAAACTGCGCCTACATTTACCCTTGCCCGTAACCAAGAAGCCCGAAGAGGATTAGAAGGAGTCACCATGGCAAATCGCGATGAGAATGCAATGTGGTCCATCTTTGGATACCTCTTATCTGGCCTGGTCTTCTGGGGTGGCATTGGCTTTGGTCTGGACAAGTGGCTGGACAAGGGGATGTTTACCCTGATCGGCATGCTCGTGGGAATCAGTGGGGCCATCTACCTGGTCTGGCTCCGCTTTGGCCGCGAATAGCCCACAATCCACGCACAATCTCACATTTCTCTCAGCCATTTCGATTTCTCATAATTAACCCATCTCCCATAGGGTTGCCCCGTCTTCCCGTTAGATCGACCAACTTAATTGGCCTGTGAGGAGTATGCGTGCGCGTTCTAGTGCGTTCTGCTGAAGGTGAAGGATTCGTCCCACCTAGCACCAAAGACTTCCAACTTCCTCCAATTTTTGGTGACAATGTTTATACGACTAAGCCAATTCTTCTTGTCTTTCTCTCTGTAATTTTGATTTCAACATTCTTTATCTTGTCCGCGCGCAAAGCTGCAATTGTTCCAAGCAAGTTCCAATTTGCTGGTGAATCTGTGTACTCATTTGTGCGTGAAAACTTGGCCAAAGAGGTCATCGGTCACGAATTCATGCGTTTTGTGCCATACCTGTTTACCTTGTTTACATTTATTTTGGTGAACAACCTCTTCGGAATTATTCCGCTTATCCAGTTCCCAACGATGTCGCATGTTTCATTCCCTTATGTTTTGGCGTTGTCTACTTACTTGGTCTTCCACTACGTAGGAATTCGCAAGCAAGGCGCATTTAAGTACTTCAAGGAAATCTTGTTTATGCCTGGCGTTCCAAAAGCTGCATACATTTTGATTACACCACTTGAAATTCTCACATTCTTTGTTGTGCGTCCACTAACGCTTTCACTTCGTCTTTTTGCAAATATGTTTGCGGGCCACTTGTTGTTGCTCGTGTTTATCTTGGGTGGAGAACATCTACTCCAAGGTGTTATTGGTTTGAAGTTGATCAGCCCATTTGCCTTCGGTATCGGCATTGTGTTGACCTTCTTTGAATTCATGGTCCAATGCTTGCAGGCGTACATCTTTACTCTGCTCGCAGCTCTATACATCGCCGGCGCCCTTGCCGACGAGCACTAATAGGAAATAAGGAGAAATAAATGGAAGGCACACTCAACCTTGTTGGTTTCGGCCTCGCAGCAATTGGTCCGGGTATCGCAACAGGACTTATCTTCGCCGCATACATCAACGGCGTTGCACGTCAGCCAGAAGCACGTAGCGTTCTACAGCCAATCGCGTTCCTAGGTTTCGCGCTTGCTGAAGCTCTCGCACTCTTCGGTCTCGTACTCGCATTCGTTCTCTAATTAGAAGATTTATTTAAGGACAACTGATGCAATTTGTTAACTTAGCCGCGGAAGGCAAGGTCAACCCTTTAATTCCGCACACAGCTGAATTGATTGTGGGAGCTATTGCCTTCACCCTTCTCTTCCTTGTGCTTCGCAAGTTCGTTGTGCCAATGTTTGAAAAAGCATTCACAGCGCGAACAGAGGCAATTCAAGGTGGCATCGAGCGTGCAGAAAAGGCGCAGGTTGAAGCACAACGCGCACTTACTCAGTACACCGAGCAGCTATCGAAGGCACAGTCAGAAGCACAGACTCTTCGTGAAGAAGCTCGTGTTCAGGGTGCAGCAATCATTGAAGATCTTCGTGCCAAGGCACAAGAAGAAGCAGCTCGCATCACAGCAACTGCCCACGCTTCAATCGAAGCAGAACGTCAACAAGCAGTTACCTCACTTCGTAATGAAGTTGGCGCACTAGCTGTTGAACTTGCTTCAAAGATTGTTGGAGAAGCACTGGATGATCAAGCTCGTCAATCACGAATCGTTGATCGTTTTCTTGAAGATCTAGAGAAGAGTAAGTAAATATGAGAGCTCACTTCGGAGGCAGCAGCCGTAAGTCACTTGTGGCTTCACGTGTGTCACTTGATGCTGCCGTCAAAGGCGCAGATGCAAATAGTGCATCTGCTTTGAGCTCTGAACTTTTCTTTGTTGCAGATGTACTCAGCACAAACATTGCTGTGCGTCGCGCCCTTACCGATCCATCTCGCGATGGCAAGGCAAAGGCAGCATTTATCTCTGATCTACTAGGAAAAAAGATCGGCGCACTTGCACTTGGTTTAGTTACCGAGCTTTCAAGCCTTCGCTGGTCATCACCAAAGGATCTTGTACTAGTCGTAGAACAGCTAGCAATTGAGGCAGAAGCATCAGCTGCCAATATCGCAGGCGAACTTGACCGCGTAGAAGATGAAATTTTCACAGCTGCTACTGCCTTTGCTAGTTCATCAGAACTTCGCAAGGCACTGACATCAGATGCTACGAATGCAAAGGCAACTTTGGTTGCCGACATTCTCAAGGGCGCATCCGGTTCAACTGTAAAGCTGGTTTCACAGTTAGTTAATGCTTGGAGAGGTCGCAGTATTGAGTCAGCATTTGCTGATTACCAATGGGCACTTGCAGCACGCCGCAATCGCGTGATCGCACTTGTTCGAGTTGCCACACCAATTACCCAAGCGCAGTTAGATCGTCTTACAGCAACATTAACAAGCAAGGTTGGACAACCTGTCCGCATCAACGTTGAAATCGATCCGTCAGTTATCGGTGGGGTTTCAGTGAAGTTTGCAGATGAAATGGTTGATGGATCAGTTTCAAATCGTTTGGCGGGGGCCGCACGCGCTCTTGCCGGAAGCAAATAAAGGGAGAAACACATGGCAGACCTAAAGATCAATCCTGAAGAGATTCAGGGTGCCTTAGCGAACTTCGTTAAGTCATACGATCCAGGCGTTGCAGCTCGCGACGAAGTGGGAACCGTTACTCAAGCAGGCGACGGAATCGCACGTATCGAAGGGCTGCCATCAACGATGGCAAATGAGTTGTTGCGTTTTGAAAACGGCACACTCGGCCTCGCACTCAACCTAGACGTCCGTGAAATCGGTACCGTTATTTTGGGTAGTACAACAGGAATTGAAGAAGGAACATCAGTTCGACGTACAGGTGAAATTCTCTCTGTACCAGTCGGTGATGGTTTCCTAGGTCGCGTTGTTGACGCACTTGGAAATCCAATTGATGGCAAGGGCGAAATCAAAGCTGAAGCACGTCGTGCACTAGAACTCCAGGCTCCCTCTGTAGTTCAGCGCCAACCTGTTAAGGAACCTCTTGCAACTGGTATCAAGGCGATTGATGCAATGACAGCTATTGGTCGCGGACAGCGCCAGTTGATCATTGGTGACCGCCAGACTGGTAAGACTGCTGTTGCAGTAGACACAATTATTAACCAGAAGGAAAACTGGAAATCTGGCGATAAGAAGAAGCAAGTTAAGTGTATTTATGTTGCTATTGGCCAGAAGGGTTCAACGATTGCTGCAGTAAAGGGCGCACTCGAAGAAGCTGGCGCAATGGAGTACACAACAATCGTTGCTTCACCTGCATCAGATCCAGCAGGTTTCAAGTACCTATCTCCTTACACAGGTTCTGCAATTGGTCAGCACTGGATGTACAAGGGCGAGCACGTACTTATCGTGTTTGATGATTTATCAAAGCAAGCTGAGGCTTACCGTTCAGTCTCACTTCTACTTCGTCGTCCACCAGGCCGCGAAGCATACCCAGGCGATGTTTTCTACTTGCACTCACGTTTACTAGAGCGTTGCGCAAAGCTTTCCGATGAATTAGGTGGCGGTTCAATGACCGGCTTACCAATCATCGAAACAAAGGGAAATGACGTTTCTGCCTTCATTCCTACAAACGTAATTTCAATTACTGATGGTCAGGTCTTCTTCGAAACAGATTTGTTTAACGCCGGTGTTCGCCCAGCGATCAACGTAGGTGTTTCTGTTTCTCGCGTAGGTAGCTCGGCACAGACAAAGGCGATGAAGAAGATTGCTGGACGTTTGCGTCTTGACCTTGCTCAGTACCGTGAACTTGAAGCATTCGCTGCTTTCGGTTCAGATCTTGATGCTGCATCAAAGGCTCAGCTTGAGCGCGGTGCACGTATGGTTGAACTTCTAAAGCAAGGTCAGTATTCGCCATATTCATTGGAACGTCAGATCGTTTCAATCTGGGCAGGTACTACTGGAAAGCTTGATGATGTCGCAGTTGCAGATATCCGTCGCTTTGAATTAGAGCTACTGGATTTCATCGCTCGTGAACGCAAGGAGATCAACACTGTTATCTCTGAGACTAAGCAGCTAGATGATGACACCATTGCAAAGATGACTGAGGCTGTTGAAGCTTTCAAAAAGCAGTTCAAATCTTCTGTAACACACGCTCTTAATGAAGCTCCAGCTGAAGCCCTAGATGGCGAAGGCACAGAGCAAATTACAAAGTTTGTGCCACCGGCGGTGAAGAAGTAACTCATGGGTGCCCAACTCCGCATTTATCGCAGACGCATGCGATCTGTTAAAGCGACCAAAAAGATCACGAAAGCTATGGAGTTAATCTCTGCTTCTCGTATCGTTAAGGCGCAACAACGGGTTGCAGCGTCTACTCCTTATGCAAATGAGTTGACCCGTGCGGTTTCTGCAGTTGCTTCATACTCTTCAACGGTTCACCCATTGACGACTCCAAGTGAGAATCCAAAGCGCGCTGCGATTTTGATTATCTCTGCAGACCGCGGAATGGCTGGTGCGTACTCAAACAATGCAATCAAGGAAGGCGAACAGTTAGCTGCACTCCTTCGTGAACGTGGTCTTGAGGTTAAGCCGTACCTGGTTGGACGCAAGGCTGTTGGTTACTACAAGTTCCGTGAGCGCTTCATCGCAGGTCAATGGACTGGTTTTTCAGATAACCCAGTCTATGAAAATGCAAAAGAAGTTGCAGATGCGTTAATCAAGGCCTTTATCGCCGATGCTCAAACCGATCCAGATGGCGTCGATGAGATTCACATCATCTTTACTGAATTTAAATCAATGCTTATCCAAAATGCTATGGCAAAGCGTCTGCTTCCTCTAGAAGTTGTAGAAAGCGATGCACCAGTTCCAACTGGATTGCTACCTATGTATGAATTCGAACCTAATGCAGGCGTAGTGCTTGACGCGCTACTACCTCGATACATTGAGGCTCGAATCTTTAACGCGATGTTGCAATCTGCAGCTTCAGAGCATGCAGCAAGACGTCGCGCAATGAAGTCAGCAACTGACAATGCTGATGATCTAATCAAGTCGTTAACGCGACTTGCGAACGCGGCTCGTCAGGCCGAAATTACTCAAGAAATCAGTGAAATTGTTGGCGGCGCAGACGCGTTGGCCTCAGCTAGTGCAGGGAGTGAATGATGTCGAACTCAAAAAATGGCCGCGTAGCTCGCGTTATCGGACCGGTGGTGGATATTGAATTCCCCGCTGATTCAATGCCCGCGATCTTTAATGCGCTACATGTAGAGACAACCATGTCAGGTACTACGCGTACCTTGACACTCGAGGTTGCTCAACACATTGGCGATAACCTCGTGCGCGCGATCTCAATGCAGCCAACAGACGGAATGGTCCGTGGCGCAGAAGTTTCCGATACAGGAGCTGCAATCTCAGTTCCTGTTGGTGATGTAACAAAGGGTCACGTGTTCAACACACTTGGCGAATCACTGGACGTACCAACCTCTTCACTCGACATCAAAGAGCGTTGGCCTATCCACCGTGACGCACCAGCATTTGATCAGTTGGAATCTAAGACTGAGATGTTTGAAACCGGTATCAAGGTTATCGATCTACTCACACCGTACGTAAAGGGTGGAAAGATCGGTCTATTCGGTGGTGCAGGTGTAGGTAAGACAGTATTGATTCAGGAAATGATTTACCGTGTAGCTGAAAACTTCGGTGGTGTATCAGTATTTGCCGGTGTTGGTGAGCGTACTCGTGAAGGTAACGACCTGTTCCTTGAAATGACAGAGACCGGCGTTATCAATAAGACAGCCTTAGTGTTCGGTCAGATGGATGAACCACCTGGCACGCGTCTTCGTGTTGCTCTTTCAGCGCTAACAATGGCTGAGTACTTCCGCGATGTTCAAAAGCAGGACGTGCTTCTGTTCATCGATAATATTTTCCGTTTCACACAGGCAGGTTCTGAGGTTTCAACACTTCTAGGCCGTATGCCATCTGCTGTGGGATACCAGCCAACATTGGCTGATGAAATGGGTCAGCTACAGGAGCGCATCACATCAACACGTGGTCACTCAATTACATCTATGCAGGCAATTTACGTTCCTGCTGACGATATTACAGACCCAGCGCCACACACTACTTTCGCTCACTTAGATGCAACAACAGTGTTGTCTCGTCCGATTTCAGAGCTTGGTATTTACCCAGCTGTGGATCCACTTGACTCAACTTCACGCATCTTGGATCCACGCTACATCGGAGAACAACACTTCCGTGTTGCTAACCGCATTAAGCAGATCTTGCAGCGCTATAAGGATCTACAGGACATCATTGCAATTCTTGGTATTGATGAATTGTCAGAAGATGACCGCGTACTCGTAGGCCGTGCACGTCGTATCCAGCGCTTCCTTTCACAGAACACATTCGTTGCGAAGGTGTTTACAGGACTTGATGGATCATTCGTTCCTCTTTCAGAGACAATCGAAGCATTCGAAGCACTTGCAGATGGAAAGTACGATCATATTCCAGAGCAGGCATTCTTCATGTGCGGTGGTCTTGCAGATGTTGAGCGCAATGCAGCCGAACTAGCAGCAAGCTTGGCTAAGTAAAAACATGACACTTAAAGTCGAACTCGTATCTCCAACAGAGCGCGTATGGTCGGGCGAAGCTACATCAGTTTCTGCTCGCACCATCGAAGGTGAC
>CANLAC010000061.1 GCA_947488645.1 Actinomycetota bacterium
TACAAAATCCCTGAGACCAGAAATGTCGAAGGGCCCCAGGTTAATAACCTGAAGCCCCTCGATGAAGATCTCTAACTAATTAGTCGTTACCACGCAAGATTGAAAGTACGCGTAGAACTTCCATATACAGCCAAATAATTGTCACCATGAGACCAAATGCTGCTCTCCATGACTCTGACTCTGGCGCTCCTGCTGCAATTCCGTTTTGAATTGAATCAAAATCTAGGATCAAGAAGAAAGCTGCAAGAACCATTCCACCAGTTGCAATGATTAAGCCAAGTCCACCAACGTTATAAACACTTGAACCTGTAAACAAGTAAGCAACAAATGAAACTAGCCCTAGAACTAGGTAGCCAATAAGTGCTGTAGTTAGAACCTTAGTGAACTTAGGAGTTACACGAATGCGTCCACTCTTATAAGCAAACAACATTCCTGCGAATGCACTAATTGTTACAAGGATCGCCTGGCTAACAATGCCGTCATAGACAGAGTTATAGATGTTGCTCAGTGTGCCAAGTGCAAGACCTTGGAAAGCTGCATATGCAATTGCAAGTGCTGGCTTAACGGTCTTACTGAATGCATTTACCATTCCAAGGACAAGTCCACCGATGAAGCCGAGCATTAGCGCTCCGCCTCCGAGGTTAAGTGTCCAGGCAACTGCACCGACAGCTACAAGAACTGCAAACAAAATTCCGGTGCGTGTAACAACATCATCAATTGTCATACGACCTGTGCGCAATGATGATGCTGCAGGTGAGTTATACAAATTCTCTAGCGCTGCTGGGTCTGAGTTAATTGTGCTCGGATCAAATGCAGCGTATCCACGCTGATTAAACGCCCGTCCAAGAACAGGGTTTGAACTGCGCATATCTTTTCTCTCCTTTTGTAGGGCCACCAGAATTTCCGGTGGTGTGAAGCACCATAATCGTACGCATAAGAATCCTCTGGGGCGAAATAAAAGCGCGCTCACATGCTTAAAGGCACCTTAGAACTGGTGCCCCGAGTGGGGGTCGAACCCACACTGGGAGGATTTTAAGTCCTCTGCCTCTGCCATTGGGCTATCGGGGCCAGACCGAATCTTAGGCTAAACAAGGGTGAATCCTGCAATCCAGATGGGGCGTGAACTCCATTAGAGGCATTTTAGAAATGTTTTACTATCAAGACTAAAGATCGGTTAAGAGCCCGCCGTCAATGATGAAAGGTGCCCCAATTACAAATGAGGCATCGGAGGAAGCCAAGAAAGTGATTCCGGCAGCAATTTCATGTGGTTGAGCAGCTCTACCAAGTTTAGTTTGATCCGAATCAAATCCGAGATCTTCAAGTGGTCTGCCAATTGCTAATGCATGAGCAGTAGACATATCTGTGTCTACTCCGCCCACAACAACCGAATTAACTCTAATTAAATCCTTTGTGTAATCAATTGCCATTTGCCTACTTAATGCTACGACAGCCCCTTTACTAGCTGCGTAAGCAGCAACTTTCTCCATCGTTGCAAATGCATGAACGGAGGCGACATTAATAATTGACCCGCCACCTCTCTTGCGCAAAAAAGGAATTGCATATTTTGAAACTAAATAAACCCCTTTTAGATTGGTATCTAATACGTTATCCCAATCATCTTCCTCAGTTTCATCAACTGATTTAAACAAGAAAGTTCCGGCATTATTAACAACAACATCAATTCCGGAATTAGCTTCTCCAATTCCATTTACAACTTTTGCTATCTCAGCCGATTTTCTCAAGTCACAAACGGTGAAAATAACCTTTAAACCAGAACTAGCCATCTCTTTAACCCAAGCATCACCAATTTCTGCACGCAAGCCTAAGCCATAAACAATCGCACCTTCTTGCGCAAATCTAGTTGCGGTTGCTTTGCCGATACCTGACTCTGCTCCTGTAACAATTACAACTTTGCTATCAAATCTATTTGGGATAAACGAAGCCTTAGGTGGCATCGGTTTTAACCTTCTTTCGTTTCATGTCGACGCTCAGTGAGACTAATACAATTACCCCAGTAATCACGGTCTGCCACCACGGATCGATACTTGATGCGACCATTCCACTTGCAACTACTTGCATGAGCAATAACCCAAGAAATAGCCCAGTAACTGTGCCTCTTCCACCAAACAAACTAGTTCCACCAATCACCAAGCCCGCAATTGCTAACAATTCCCAGCCAGAACCTAATGTGAACCATGCGCTACTAAAATGTAATAGGGAGAGAAATCCTGCCAACGCAGCTCCGCATCCTGTTGCCATAAAAAGTATCAACTTAACTCGATTGGTATTAATTCCTGCGGTACGAGCAGCTTCTGGGTTACTTCCAACTGCAGCAATTACCTTTCCAAAGTTAGTGCGATTAAGGATAAACTCGCCTACCAGAACAAATATGATAAAAACTAATATTGAGAAATACTGACCTATCAAAGACTGCTTAAAGCCCTCATATAAATCTGGAAAGTCCGCAATTCCTTTACCTTCAGAGATAAATGTCGCTAAGCTCTTGCACATAAACAACATGGCAATTGTTGCAATAAATGATGGGACTTTTCCATAGATAACAACTAAGCCATTTATCAAGCCAACTAAAATTCCAGCTCCCAAGCTAATCGATAGCGCAATCGGGATGCTATATCCTTGTTTGGTCACTAGCATTGCCGAAGTTAATGCACTTAAGGCAGCCGTGGCACCGATTGAAATGTCGAACTCTCCCGCAGTGATCAGCAATACCAAGAAAACTGATGCAATTCCTACAAAAGCAATTCCTTGAACAATTGAAAGAATACTGGCGTAATTTGCAAAAGCCGGGTTAAGCCCTGCAAATATCGCAAAAACAACAACTAAAAATATCAATCTCTTCACAAATGGTGACAAAGTAGTGAAACTCTTTAGATTTGTTCTCATGATTGACCAATCGCCATCATCATCAAGTCTTGCTCCTTAGTAGAATCACCTGTCATTTCGCCAATCATCGCGCCACCTGAAAAAACAAGTATTCGGTGAGAAAGTGCTAACAACTCAGGAAATTCGCTTGATACCAAGATAATGCCAACTCCTTGCTTTGCTAAATCACTAACAATTCTATAAATCTCAGCTT
Source organism: Actinomycetota bacterium (assembly GCA_947488645.1). Lineage (GTDB taxonomy): Bacteria > Actinomycetota > Actinomycetes > Nanopelagicales > Nanopelagicaceae > Planktophila. Next base: position 3,098 of record CANLAC010000061.1, read on the forward strand.
TTGAGGCGATATCAACACCCTTTGTTGGCTCATCAAGCATGAAAATGACTGGCTTAGCTAACAAACCCTTACCAATCAAAACTTTCTGTTGATTGCCACCGCTCAAATTACCGATCATCTCGAAGATATCCTGTGGCTTTACTGCAAGAGACTCACTGATCTCTTTTGCAACAACTTTTTCTTTCCTTTTTTGTAAGACTCCAAGTCGAGTGAACTTATCCAAGATGCTAGCTGTGGCATTTGACCTAATTTCCAGATTAAAAAACAGGCCTTCCAATTTTCTATCTTCAGTTACATAGCCAATGCCAGAATTTATCGCAGAAGGTATGTTCGTAGACGAGATCTCTTTACCCTCTAATTCAAGTTTTCCAGCTAACACTCGATTGTCACCATAAAGCGCCCGCAGAATTTCCGTTCTTCCAGAGCCTACGAGCCCTCCTAGACCAAGAATCTCACCGGCATGTAGATCAAAAGAAAACGCAGAAACCATTTTCTCCCCAGGTTTGCGAGGGTTCTCTACAACTAAATCACGTGCTGAAAAAATAACTTTCGCATTCTTTGGTAATTCGGTTTTTGCAGGGTAAAGATCGCCTAGTTTTCTTCCAATCATGTCGCTAACTAATTGATTTGCATCAAACTCTGAGCGTTCACTAGTTCGAACCGTTTTGCCGTCACGCAAGATCGAAACAGCGTCACACAACTCAAGGATCTCAGGAAGTTTGTGAGTGATGAAAACAGTGGTAAATCCGCGCTTTCTTAAGTTTCTTACGATTGAAAACAGATTTTCAATTTCATCAGAAGTTAGACTTGAAGTTGGTTCGTCCAAAACCAAAACCTTAGGCGCTTTGTATAAAGCACTAGCTATCATTAGAATTTGCTTTTTATGCAAACTGAGTTCAGATACAAGCTGATCAGCATTTAGTGGTATCTCATTAGCTGTCAAAAACTCTGTTATTTTCTGTGAATTCTTTTTCTTCGAATAAACAATTCTAGGACTTATTCCAAATTCAGAAAGTAAAATGTTCTCTGCCACTGTGAGTGAGTCCGCAACTGTAATCTCTTGTGGAACTATTGCTATTCCACGAATTTGTGCGTCGAGTGGTGAACTCATCTTCACATTCTCGCCAGCAACCTTAATCTCACCTGCAAACTCTCCATCAGGGTAAATTCCACTCAATATCTTCATTAAGGTCGATTTTCCGGCACCATTTTGTCCAATTAATCCGTGAACAGTGCCAACTTTGACTTTGAGCGAAACATCATCCAATGCAATGACTGGACCAAAACTTTTATTAATTCTTATCATTTCAAGGGCGTAAGTAGTGCTCGATAAACTAGACATTTACATTTACCTTCCCTCATTAGACAAATACAAGCGAGATCAAATAATTAATTAAGAAGGTGAACCAAGCTACTCCTAAACAGTAGCTTGGTTCACCGTGTATCTCTTAGTTCTTTTCGATCAGTCTTTCTTTGCTACACGAGCATCAATTGCATCTACAACTTGGTAATAAGGTGCCAATCCATCAGCAAATACGATAGGTGTTGGCAAATCATTAGCATATTGTGCTGGTGGGTTTCCACAGATTGCGTTAGCAACAATGTCAACCGCCATTTGATGTTCTTCATAGCCTGGCTGTGCAGCAATTCCAAGAATCTTTCCGTCGCGAACGGCGTCAAGATTTGGACGAGTTGCATCAGGTCCGATAGCCCAAATTGGCTTTCCAATTTGATCAGATGCGCCAGCCCATGTAACAGGGCTTCCACCTGTAGTTCCAACTGCTCCAACTAGATCTGGATTTGCGAGTGCAATGGCAACTGCTTTAGCAATTGCCTTTGGTACATCGAATCCTTCTTCAGCTGGCTTTAGAACCTTTACATCTGGATACTTTTCATTCATGCGAGCTGTAAAGGATGCAGCAACTGCATCTTCTACTGCGTTGAATCCACCTTCAGTAACTGCAACAGTTCCCTTGCCGCCAATTTTTTCACCAATTGCATCGGCTGCATCAGCACCCCATGCCTTTGGATCAAAAGCTGCATAGGCAATTACGCCAGGATATTCCTCTGGCTTAGTTTGAACGTGACCAACTACTACTGGAATCTTCTTCGCTGCAAACTTTGCAATTAGATCCTTTTCAACTGGGTCAACGAAGCCAAGTACAACTCCATCAGTTCCTGTTGCAAGAACGCCTTCACCAAGTGTTACTGCCTTAGTCCAGTCAGCCTCATCAGGTGAAACGATATCTGCGCTCTTGAATCCAAGTGCATTAGCTTGATCCAAGAAACCTTGCTGCCAAAGTCTAAGAGTTGGGTGACCCTTAAGAACTGACAAGAAAGTAATTTTCTTTTCGCTCAAATCACATGGCGCTGTTGACAAAGGTGTGTAAACCTTTGAAGCCGCTGTTCCGCCAGCGTCTCCAGTTGCAGCATTCTCAGCTGTGTCTGATGAACAGGCAGTTAGCAAAAGCGCAGAAACTGAAAGCAAAGCCATTATTTTTAAAGTAGTACTACTTCTCTTATGCTTTTTGATCATTGTTTAACACTCCTCCTAGAGTAGAAGTTAAAAATAAACATCATTTCCTCTGTTTACAATTAACTGTTCTCGGGTATGCTTCCGGAACGGCGAAACAAAGTCAATGGTAAAAGTTAAGTAAGTAACACTTTGACTGTACATCCTTTGATGTATAACAAAACGTTATTTATAAAAGGTTCAGGTAGGCGAGCGCTAGAACTAGCCATCGCCGAAGGAGTTGGGGGAATAATGGCGACTATGAGTGTGGATACGAAAAAGAAAGTTCAGATTTTTCAAAAAGTACCTGAGCTTGGGCTTTTAATAGTTTTCGTTGGAACCTTAATTCTCTTCTCTACCTTTAATGAATACTTTGCCTCAGTAGCTAGTCTAAAAATCCTCCTAGTTACTGTTGTTTACACGGGAATTGTATTAATTGGCCAAGCACTCTTGATGATTGTCGGAGAACTTGACCTTTCAGTCGGAGCTATTGCCTCACTTGGAACAATCACTACAGGATTAATGCTCGCCGATTGGAATTTGCCCTTGCCAGTTGCGGTTTTACTCGGGGTTGGTATTGGTACCTTTGTGGGATTTCTAAATGGATTTATAACTGTAAAAATAGGAATTCCTGCATTTATCACAACACTTGCCATGCTCTTCTTAGCTCGAGGAATTTCATATGTCCTAAGCGGTGGTGACCCAGTTTATCCCTTACCTCAGAACGCAGGTGATTTATCAAGACCTATGATTTTGGGCTTTCCCTCAGTTGTCTGGATTTTTCTCATTCTCTTCATGTGTGCAGATCAATTCGTGCGTCGCAGCGTCCTTGGTCGCAAATTCTACTTGATTGGTGGTAACCAAGTTGCCGCAAGATTATCTGGCATCAAAGTTGATAAAATTAAAATTGGACTTTTCATGTTATGCGGCGGACTTTCAGCATTCGCTGGAATCTTGCTCATGAGTAAATTGCAGCGATCAGATCCTGTAACTGGACTTGGTTGGGAATTGAGCGTTATCGCCGCAGCAGCTGTCGGTGGTATTAAGTTAACCGGTGGTGGCGGTTCACTTACTGGAGCTTTTATCGGCCTCCTTTTCTTGCAAGTGATTTTACAAGGGCTAGTAATGATGGGCTTAAACCCTTTCTTGCTCGAAGCGGTAGTCGGTGCTGTAATGATTATCGCTGTCTGGATAGCGACACTGAAGACTAAGAAGTAGCGGCCTGCTTAGAGCAAAAGGCATGGAGGCGATATGAAGCTTGAAATCTTTGATGAGCGCCGTTGCTCTCTAGGTGAAGGACCTACATCTAGCGGTCAATCTAATAATCATGTGATGTGGATTGATATCTTGTCATACAAAGTATTGTGGCGGGAGATTGATACTGGGGAAATAGGATCCTTTGCTACACCTGCAGAGATTGGCTTTGCGCTACCCCGTAAAAATTCAGGAATAGTCTTAGGTCATGCATCCGGTGCAACCTTGAGAAATGCTGATGGCTCTGAAACTGCCTTACCGAGCT
>CANLAC010000062.1 GCA_947488645.1 Actinomycetota bacterium
ACGTGCAATTAAAGATATTTCAAACGAGGTTAAGTAGTTAGTGCGCGGCTTCGTGCCAGGTAAGACCCAGGCCAGCATTAACATCTAGTGGCGCTTTCAGAGGATATGCAGCACCCATCTCTCGCCTGACCAAATCGCTGATTTTTTCCTCTTCACCAGCAACCACTTCAAGAATTAACTCATCGTGAATCTGCAACAGTAAACGTGACTTCAAATTCTCTTTTTCGATTGCTGTTTGAACATTGAGCATTGCTAACTTAATAATGTCTGCAGCTGATCCTTGGATTGGTGCATTAAGTGCCATACGTTCTGCAACCTCGCGACGCTGACGGTTGTCATGCATCAAGTCAGGTAAATATCTGCGGCGCCCCATAATCGTTTCTGTGTACCCAACTTTACGAGCATCTTCAACAACAGTCTTTAAGTAGTCACGAATACCACCAAAGCGCTCAAAATATGTGTCCATCAACTGCTGGGCTGCAGGTGGCGAGATATCTAACTGAATAGCTAGGCCGTATGAAGAAAGACCGTAAGCAAGACCGTATGACATCGCCTTCATCTGTCGTCGCATTTCAGGATCTACTTCAGATTGTTTAACACCAAATACAAGTCCAGCAACAGTTGCGTGCAGATCTTCACCTGACGTAAAGGCTGCTAATAATCTTTCATCGTGGGATAAGTGAGCCATAATGCGCATCTCGATCTGACTGTAATCGGCGGTCAACAAAGAAACATAACCCTTGCCCACTGTGAAGCAATCACGAATCTTTCGTCCCTCTTCTGTTCTCACCGGAATGTTTTGTAGGTTAGGTCCAGTTGATGACAAGCGTCCCGTTGCAGCAACCGTCTGCTGAAAATGTGTATGGATGCGACCATCTTTTGCGATTTCGGCGATAAGGCCTTCAACAGTTGTGCCTAGTTTCTTCGTCTCACGAATTCGAAGCAAAGATGTTAGGACTGGATGGCCACTCTTTTGATGTAGCCAATCAAGGCTTTCAGCATCTGTTGTATAGCCTGTCTTAATCTTTTTCGTCTTTGGCAAGCCAAGTTCATCAAATAGAACAACTTGTAGCTGCTTAGGCGATGCCACATTGAACTCATGACCAACGGCCTCATGAGCCGCCTTAGTTTCACGGCTTACTTCACCTTCAAAGAAGGCGGCTAGTTCATCTAGGCCCTTTTTATTAACAGCAATTCCTATGGATTCCATTCGGGCCAATAGATCTGCAACTGGCAGCTCCATACTCATAAATAAATCCCACAGATTGCGCTCTTTTAATTCACGAGTTAGCGAATCGCGCAAAGTAAACATTGCTCGGGCAGATGTCAGAAGCTCTTGTTCTGGAGTTGAAACATTAATTCCTGTGCCATCTCCCCAACGCTCCTGAATATCTCTAAGATCTTGGCTTCTTACCCCTGGATTAACAAGGTAGGCAGCCAGTGATGTATCAAAAGAAATCCCAGTCAAGCCGCTTATTCGCGCTAGTGACTTTGCATCATGAGCAATCTTTGACACATTTTTATCTGTTGCCCAATCCCCCATCGTTGCTGAATGAACTAAGAAAACATCTTCTGCCGACAGTGCAATGGCGTAACGATGTAATTTCTCATCGACTAGTTGAAAGGCGATAGCGATTTCACCTGAGTGTTGGGCAATCTTTGCTGATGCCTCATCAGGTGTGAGAGTACCTTCAGCGATCTCTGTTGCAAACAATTCAAACTCAGGTTCGGCTGTCTTCGTGCTCCCCTTAAGCAGGATTGGCTTCATGCGATCTTTTAGGGTCTTGAACTCTAACTTTTCAAATAGTGGGTTCGTTTTGTTCTCATCCACGCCGCTCCATGCCAACGCGTCAATACTCAAGTCCAATGGAACGTTTGCAACCAACTGCGTTAACTCACGGTTGCGGATTACATCATTGACTGAATCACGCAAAGACTGACCAACTTTGCCACCCAATTTGTCTATGTTTGCAATCAACTCATGAAGAGAGCCGTACTCAACAATCCATTTAGCTGCAGTTTTTTCTCCAACACCAGGAACTGAAGGCAGGTTGTCGCTCGGATCTCCGCGCAGTGCAGCAAAATCTGGATATTGCTCGGGGCTCATTCCGTATTTTTCCTGCACCGCCTCCGGTGTCATACGAGTTAAATCACTGACTCCGCGCTTTGGATAGAGCACTGTGGTCTTTTCGTTGACTAATTGAAATGAATCACGATCACCTGTGCAGATGAAAACTTCGGCATTCTCGCGCTCGGCTTGTTTAGAAATAGTTGCAATGATGTCATCTGCTTCAAAGCCTTCGACTTCAAATGTTGTGATGCCAAACGCGGTCACCAGCTCATGTAGGTATGACATCTGTGATCGAAATTCATCGGGAGTTTTTGCTCGATTGGCTTTGTATTCCGGAAAAATCTCTGACCTAAAGGTCTTGCGGGAAACATCAAAAGCTACCGCCACATGTGTTGGTTTCTCTGTAGTCAGCAGAGAGAGCAACATCGTTGCAAAGCCATAAATTGCGTTGGTGTGCTGGCCTTGGGCGGTAGTGAAGTTCTCCGCAGGTAGGGCAAAAAATGCACGATATGCCATAGAGTGCCCATCGATAAGTAACAGGCGTTTGGTCATGGATGCATCGTAGAGTGCCCGTTAGACTCAGGCCATGACAGAACCGGACTATCTTTCAATTATTCGCGAACGTGGAAGCGGCGCCCTAGATAAAAAAATGGGCATCGAAATCACAGAAGCTTCACTGACTCGTTTAGTCGGAACAATGCCCGTTGAAGGCAACACTCAACCCATGGGAATCTTGCATGGTGGAGCAAGTGTTGTTCTAGCCGAATCACTTGGTTCCGTTGGTACCCAACTAAATGCAGGAGAAAATCGCAGAATTGTTGGAATTGATATCAATGCCACACATCACAAAGCAACTGCTAAAGGAATAGTTACAGGTGTAGCAACAGCTGTTTCCATCGGAAAGACACTGTGCTGTTGGGATATTGTCATTACAAATGAAGACGGACAGCGCACCTGCACTGCCCGTATCACCTGCATGATCCTTGCCGACCGTTAAGAGTTAGTGAGCACCTGTTCCCAGGTATGCAGCACGAACAGCTGGATCATTGAGAAGATCTGAAGCCTTAGCTTCCTTCACAACATGCCCAACTTCAAGAACGTAAGCACGATGTGCGCGCTGTAGCGCCTGCTGTGCATTTTGCTCGACAAGAAGAATTGTCACGCCGGTCTTGTTGATCTCAGTAATGATATTAAAAATATTTTGAATCATTAGTGGTGCAAGACCCATAGATGGCTCATCTAGAAGCAACACCTTCGGACGAGACATCAGTGCACGACCAATAGCAAGCATCTGCTGCTCTCCGCCTGACAAAGTTCCGCCTGCTTGGAATGCGCGCTCTTTTAGACGTGGAAAGAGGTGATAGACCTTTTCCAAATCTTCAGCCATTTCCTTCTTGCGATCTTTACGGTTGTACTTACCCATTTCTAGGTTTTCCAAAACGCTCATACCAACAAAGATTCCGCGACCCTCTGGAGCTTGGGCCAATCCAAGGTCTGCGCGCTTGTGGGCAGGCATCTTTGAAATATCTTCACCATTGAAAAGAATCTGTCCGCTTGTAACGGGGCGCAAGCCAGAAATTGTCTTAAGCATTGTTGTCTTACCGGCGCCGTTAGCACCGATCAGGGTGACAATTTCGCCCTCATTGACTACGACTGAAACGCCTTTAATTGCTTCAATCTTGCCGTAGTGAACGTGTAGGTCCTTAATTTCAAGACGCATCAGCAGGTGCTCCTAAATACGCTTCAATAACGCGTGGATCATTCTGAACCTCTTTAGTTGTTCCATCTGCAATCTTTGTTCCAAAATCAAGAACAACAACACGATCTGATACACCCATAATCAATGACATGTCATGCTCAATCAGAAGCACTGTATATCCAGCATCACGAATTCTCTTGATGGTATCTCCCAGAGCAACCTTTTCTGCTGGGTTAAAACCTGCAGCTGGTTCATCTAGAAGAAGAAGCTTTGGATTTGTCGCAAGTGCGCGAGCAATTTCCAGGCGACGCTGATCTCCATATGGAAGGTTCTTACCTAATTGACCAGCACGCTTTTTAATTCCCATGAAATCAAGAAGTTCTAGCGCACGATCAAGGGCTGCCTTCTCCTCGCGACGAGATCGTCGAGTTCCAAAGATAGAACCAACGACACCTGTCTTTGAGTGTACATCTGCACCTGTAACTACGTTTTCAAGCGCTGTAGATTCTCCGAATAGTCGGATGTTTTGGAAGGTACGAGCAATTCCTAGCTCTGTAATCTTAAAACGCTTCTTACCAACAATAGATGCTCCTTGGAAAAGAACTTCACCTGAAGTTGGCTTGTAAACGCCAGTAATGACGTTAAATACTGTTGTCTTACCCGCACCGTTAGGACCGATCAGGGCGAGGATCTCGCCCTTCTTAACGACAAGGTTGACATCATTAAGAGCTGTAACACCACCAAACTTCATGGTGATGTTATTAAGTTCTAATACATTCTCGCTCATTATTTGATCTGACCTTCCCCTGATTCTTCAACAGTCTCCCAGTTTGGATCAAAATGCTCGCGCTTCTTCTTCGGCAAAATCCCATCTGGTCGCAGGTTCATCATTACTACCAATGCAATGCCAAATACCAAGATACGGGGCTGACTTAAGAAGCGAATTCGCTCAGGGGTAAAGGACAAAAGCACTGCTCCAAGAATCACACCCCAGATGTTTCCAATTCCACCAAAAACTACACACGCAAGAATAAGGATTGAGATGTTTAAGTTAAATTGATCAGGAACGATTGAAAGAATCTGTGAGGCATAAATAACGCCACCCACACCTGCCACGGCAGCACCAAGAACAAACGCCCACACCTTGTACTTACGAGTGTTAATGCCCATGAGCTGTGCAACATCATCATCTTGGCGAATTGCATCCCATGCACGACCTGGTCGACGAGCTGCCATACGGCGAACCATCCAGATAATAAGCAAAGTAAAGGTCAACAAAACCCAGTAGTAGGGCTTTGGATCCAGCACAGTGAACTTAGCCTTGAAAATATCTGGCGGTGTTGGAATACCAGCAACGCCACGCGCGCCACCAATAGCATCGGTATTAACGGCGAAGATTCGAACAATTTCACCAAAACCTAAAGTTACGATTGCAAGATAATCACCACGAAGGCGAAGTGTTGGTGTGCCAAGTAGCACGCCAGATAACATCGCAAGTCCCACGCCGATCGGCATGATTTCCCAGAAGTTAAGTGAGGTCTTAGTACCAAGGATCGCCATTGTGTAGGCACCAATTGCAAAGAATGCAACATAGCCAAGGTCAAGCAAGCCTGACTTACCAACAACAATATTGAGACCGATTGCCATCAATACATACATTCCAACTGGATAGAAAAGAACTGACTGGAAATCAGAACCAGGTGTATTAATCAGTGGGTTATTCAAGAATGGAAGTGCATAGCAAATAGCAATAAAGAAAATCGACATTGCAACACGGCGCCACCTTGGTGAACGCTCCCAGTATTCTGCGCCTCTATCGCGCAAGTTGAGCCCTTGCTTCTTGTTAGCCATTAGACCCTCGCCTGCTGGATCGATTCTCCAAATAAGCCGGTCGGCTTAATCAGAAGAACAAGTACCAAGATGATGAAGGAAATAACCGCCTTCCACGCTGTTCCGAACACCGCACTGGTCCATGTTTCCATCAGACCTAATGCAAAACCACCAAAGAGTGCACCCTTGAGGTTACCGATACCACCAAGCACCGCTGCCGTGAAGGCGCTAATGCCTAGGAAGAAGCCAACCTTGAAAGAGGTATTTTCGTAAACCAAAATATAGAAAAACGCTGCAGCCCCTGCCATGAGGCCACCTGCAAAAAATGTCACTGTAATAACTCGGTTGATGTTAACGCCCATCAATGTTGAAGTGCTTTCATCCATTGATACCGCGCGAATTCCCTTACCAAGGCGAGACTTGGTAATAAAGCGCTCTAATGCGAACATCATCAAACCTGCTGCGATAATCACAATAACTTTGTCATTACGAATATCTGCACCGGCATAGCTAAACAAAAATGTCTTTTCCATAATGCGTGGAAACTCGCGAGGTAATGAATCTGTCAGGATTCGGAATAGCTCTACAAGTGAAATTGAAACACCGATTGCTGAAATCAAAGTTGCAAGCTTTGTCGCGCCTCGCTGACGCAAGCGACGATAAGCAATAATTTCTACCAATACCGCGGTAATGGCTGAGGCCAACATCGCGATAACTAAACAAATCAAAAGTGTAAAGATCATTGAACCCCCGGTGCGAGGTTCATCTTCTACATTAACGCCCATAAGGCCTGATGCAGTCACCAATGCGGCGAAAGTTCCGATCATAAAGACTTCAGAGTGTGCAAAGTTAATAAGGCGAAGTACGCCATATACCAATGTGTATCCAAGTGAGATAAGCGCATAAATCGCGCCAAGTGCGATGCCATCAAAGGTTAGGCCCCAGAATGCATCCCTCAGGAGTGCAAAATCCATTAATCACCTCTACTTTAAAGGGACAGAGTGGGCGGGTTTCCCCACCCACTCTGTCCGTACTTACAAGTTTCGCCGAAGCGAATTATGCCTTGATTGCTCCGAGAAGAACGATCTTTCCGTTCTTGATTACGAAGCCGTTTACATCTGCACCAGATACTTCACCCTTGTCATCAAACTGTAGGACCTTTGAAAGACCCTTTGATGACTTAGTTGATACGTACTTGTTGATTGTCGCACGTGTTGTGTTTCCTGCCTTGATTGCCTCAAGGAAGAAGTTAGCAGCATCGTATGACTCTGTTGTGTAAACGCCAGGCTTCCATCCAGCCTTGATCATTTCAGCTGCAAGCTTTGGAGACGCTGTCTCCATTGGGATCGCTGGAGCTGAAAGTAGTGCACCTTCTGCTGCCTTACGAGCAAGCTTTACGAACTGATCATCAAGTACTCCGTCGCCAGCAGCAAATACTGCCTTTGAACCTGAGTCACGAAGCTGCTTTACAAGTACTGCAGCCTGTGAGAAGT
>CANLAC010000063.1 GCA_947488645.1 Actinomycetota bacterium
TCCAAACCGGTCCCTTTAGACCACGCAACATGGCAGCTGGAATTGAAAACGTAGTCTTTGCTGGATCTGGAACTCAACCAGGTGTTGGCGTTCCAATGGTTTTGATTTCAGGAAGACTTGCTGCAGAACGCATCGTGGGTCCGGTTAAGTAAGTGGATGAATTAACTGCTGCAGGAATTACTGATCCTGATCTTCGTGCATCGTATGAAGAGTGCAAGCGGTTAAATGCATTACATGGAAAGACCTATTTTCTAGCAACACTTTTGCTGCCAAAGGCTAAGCGCCCCTTTGTTCATGCCTTATATGGTTTTGCACGCTATGCAGATGAAATTGTTGATGACCTGGCATCTGAGTTAAGTGTTGAAGAAAAAGCACAAGCCTTGAGCACATGGGGCAATACAGTTCTTGCTGATCTGAAAAAAGGGACAAGTGATGATCATGTGGGTAGAGCTCTGATTGACACCGTTAAGCGCTTTGATATTCCGCACGAACACTTTGAGGCTTTTTTGCACTCAATGACTATGGATTTGACGGTCCAGGAGTATGAAACATATGAAGATTTACTCGAATACGTCTATGGATCAGCAGCTGTCATTGGTCTTGAAATGGTGCCCATCCTTGGCCCTTTACATAACGATGCCTTTGAAGCTGCCAAGAAATTAGGTATTGCCTTTCAGTTAGCTAACTTCATCCGTGATGTTGATGAAGATCTAGATCGTGGACGCGTATATCTGCCCATTAAAGAGTTGGCTCAGTTTGGTGTGACCCGCGAAATGCTAGAAGAGCGTGTATTAACCCCAGAAATTATCGAAGCACTCAAGTTTCAGATCGCACGTGTGCGCCAACTTCAGGCTGAAGCTGCCCCTGGCATTGAATTGCTTGAGGCAACAAGTCGCCCATGCATCCAAGCGGCAAGTACTTTGTATTGCGGCATTGTCGATGAAGTGGAAAAGATCGGCTATGACATTTTCAATCAGCGAGCAAAGACATCTACTGCGCGGCGTATGCGTGTTGCAGGTGCTGCATTCATCAAGCGCCAGCTCATTTCGCGCTAGAGTATCAACCACGGGAGCCGTAAAGGCTGAGAGGGTCTGAAATTCAGACCGACCGATTGACCCATCCGGTAATGCGGATGTGGAAAGGAAAATCATGTCAACCACTTTATTTACCGCCTGGGGCTATGAAGTCTCAATTTTGGAATTTGTTGCAGCAATTACCTCATTCATCGGCGTCTGGCTGGGAACAACAGGAAAAAGAATTACCTGGCCTTGGTGGGCACTTAGTAGCGCGCTCTATGGAGTTTTCTTCTATCAAGTAGATCTCTTTGCAAGTGCAGCATTGCAGTTGGTGTTTATTACCGCCGCTGTTTATGGCTGGAAGGATTGGGCACCGACAGGCGCCGTTCCTGGATCTGTGACCGGACGCAATCGTCGCTATATCGCAATCGGAACATTCATTAGCGTTGCAGCTCTCTCGCCACTTTTATCCAACATCGGGGCTGCGGCTACCTGGTCAGATGCATTTCTATTAATTGGCAGCCTTGTTGCACAAATCATGATGGTCTACCAAAAGTGGGAAGCCTGGGTTGTGTGGCTCATCGTTGATCTGGCCGGAACGGTTCAGTACGCGATGCTTGGTTACTGGTTTACAGCAGTTTTGTATGCGATGTTTACCGTCGTTGCAGTTGTTGGATTGAAACGTTGGCATGGCTCTCTACGCAATTGATGGTCCAGCAGGTGCTGGTAAAACTACTTTCGCAGCAAAACTGGAAGCAGAGTTATCAGTAAATGGGAGTGTAAGAGTGATTCACATGGATGATCTCTACAACGGTTGGGATAACGCTCTAAGCAATCCCCTGGCTGAAATCTTGGATCGAATTTCCACCGCTCATATTGCCGGCAGAGAGTTTGTGATCAAGATATTTAACTGGCACACCATGGCCTTTGATCGTGAAGAGAGAATTACCCCTACCGATTACTTGATTATTGAAGGAGTTGGCGCAGCCCAACAGATTGTGCGCGAAACTGGAGCAACAACGTATTGGCTAGACATCGAGCCTGAAATCGGTTTGCAGCGCGTCTTGGATCGAGATGGTGCACATATCGAGGCGCAAATGCGTCAGTGGCAAGTTGATCAAGATAAACACTTTGCTAGAGATGAAACCCGCGAAAATTGCGAGTTTAAACTTACTTCGTAACTGTTTTGGGCGCGCCCTCAGCACCTGTTACAGGTGCACTCAATAAAATCTGCACATGTCCGATCTGTCTGGTGAGCTCATTGATGGGCGCTACCAATTACTCCGTCAGGTCGCTAATGGTGGAATGGCCACGATCTATGAGGCGCTAGATACCAGACTAGATCGCAAGGTTGCCGTAAAGATCATGCACGCTCACTTGGCACAAGATGAAGCATTTGTCTCACGCTTCATTCGAGAAGCAAAAGCTGCAGCAGCGCTGACACACCCAAATATTGTTGCAGTTCAAGATCAAGGCTGGAATCAAAGCGGTATTCCGGCCGTGTTTCTGGTGATGGAATTTATTGAAGGTCACACTCTTCGTGAGTACTTAAATGAACGCGGTCGATTTGAAGTCAAAGATGCAATTAATTACTTAACGCCGATTTTGTCAGCACTTGCTGCCGCACATGAAATAGGTATCGTGCACAGGGACATTAAGCCTGAAAACATTTTGATCTCTAAAGATGGTCGCATCAAGATCGCAGATTTTGGATTAGCTCGTGGAGAATTAATCGGAACAACCATGACCGCTGAATCCAGCGTGATCTTGGGCAGTGTTTCCTACCTATCCCCCGAGCAAGTCCAGCGCGGTATCGCAGATTCACGCAGTGATGTGTATGCCACAGGAATCGTTGCCTATGAGATGTTTACAGGTGAAAAACCATTTAATGGTGATTCACCCATTCAAATTGCCTACATGCATGTCAATGAAGAGATTCCTCACCTGCGTAGTAAACGCAAAGAGATCCCTCAAGTATTAGATGATTTGATCGCAAGTGCGACAGCTAAGAACCCTGATGATCGCCCTCGCACCGCCGGTGAGTTCCTAGAACGCTTGCAGCAGATTCAAATCGAACTAGACCCAAAGAAGAACCAATTAGATCTTGGTTTAGATCTGCCGGTTGAGCCAATTCGGGAAAAAGCTCGCAAGAAGGTCAAAGAAGAGCCGGTTAAGGAAGCAACGGTTGAGATTAAAGAAAACACCCGTGAGATAAAGAAGCAAGAAGAAAAGAAGAAGCGTGCCAGCAAGCGAGTTCGTAGAAACCGCAAGGTCGCTCTAGTTTTGGCAGTTGCTCTAGGTGTTGGTGGATGGTGGACATTAGTTGGACCTGGTTCACGCGTAGTTGTTCCTTCAACTGTTGGTGGAAGCTACGACGAAGCGGTTTCATCCTTTACTCCCCTGGGATTAACTGCAGTGATTCTAGAAAACAGATTTGATGAAGAAATTGCTAAGGGAAAGATCATCGAATCGGTCCCACAAGGTGGCGGAAAAGTAGATGCTGGCGGTAGCGTTAAATTAATTATTTCTAAAGGACCAGAGCGTTACACAATCCCATCTACAACTGGATTAACCCCAGAGGCTGCTCAAGTTGCAATTAATAAATCTCCATTAACCGTAGGAACAACAACAGAGGTTTTCAACTCTGATATTCCCAAGGGCTTTGTTATTTCATCAACGCCTGCAGCAGGCTCTTCGGTTAAGCGTGATTCAAAGGTTGATTTAATTGTCTCAAAGGGAATTGAGCAGGTTGCACTTGCTTCCTACATCGGCAAGAGCGGTGAACAAGCACTTAACGAATTAACAGAAGCTGGATTTAACGTTGAGCCTGGCTATGCATTTAGTGAAACAACTCCAGAGCTTGCAGTTATTTCACAAAGTCCAGCAGGTGGAGCAACTGCAAACAAGGGTGGCAAAGTTACTATCCTTATTTCTAAGGGTCCTCGTTATACATTTATCCCTAAGACAATCATCACCATGGAAGCAACCGCAGGCAAAGCGATGCTGGAATCCCTTGGATTAAAGGTGAAGGTTATTTCTATCGGAAATGCGAAGAAGAAGGTTGTTAAAAAAGTTTCTCCTGCAGTTAACACCAAGGTTTTACGTGGAAGTTTGGTGACGATTACCGTAGGGTAAGCCAATGCCTACGCCAGTAAAGAAACCCCGTATTGGTGCCCACACCCCTACTACTGGCGGAATGGTAAAGCGATCAATTGCATATGCCCAAGAAATTGGCGCAGAAGCAATTCAAGTATTTGCATCAAGTCCTCGCACATGGGCCATGCCAGAGGCAAAACCAGAATTAGATGAAGCTTTTAAGATCAAGGCCGCCGAATTAGATATTGAAACCTATGTTCACGCGCCCTTTCTAATTAACTTAGGGTCACCAACAGAGGCAACATACTTAAACTCACTTGCATCAACTAAGTACTCACTAGAACGTGGGGCCGATATCGGAGCACTTGGCGTTGTAATCCACACAGGCTCTGCAGTCGATGTGAACCATGTTGAAAAAGCATGGAAGCAGATTCATGAAGGCATGATGCCAATTCTCAACGCTCTAGGAGATGATGCTCCATTTCTTTTACTTGAGCCAACTGCCGGACAAGGCCAATCACTTGTTAAGAAGCTAGATGACCTTGCAATGTATTTAAAAGCACTTGAATACCACCCAAAGGTGGCAATCTGTTTAGACACCTGCCATGTCTTTGCTGCAGGGCACGACATTTCAGTTAAAGGTGGAATGACAGCAACTATTGATTTGTTAGTCGAGATTGCTGGCATCGAACGATTCCAGTTAGTCCATGCCAACGATTCAATGGATGTGTGCGGGGCACTTAAGGATCGCCACCAAAATATTGGCGATGGCCACATCGGTATTGATCCGTTCAAAGAGCTACTTGACCACCCTGCAGTAGCTAACGCTCCCCTCATTCTTGAAACTCCAGGTATGGAGAAGGAACACGGCAAGGAAGTTGCACTACTCAAGAAATTGCGCGGCTAATGTCTGCTCGACATCAATTGCAGTTAAGGCTTGCACCTTGGGCTTTGTTGTCTGTTTCTGCTGCTTGGGGGTTTGCCTTCGTAGTTATGAAGGATGCTATCGAGCGTCAAACAGTCAATAACTTCTTGTTTAGTAGATTCGTTTTAGCCGTTGTAGTCATGATCCTGATTCGTCCCCAATGCATCAAACTTTTTAACAGAGATCTCCTTGTCAGAGCATCAACTGCAGGGCTATTTCTCGGTGCAGGTTATATTTTGCAAACCCTTGGTCTAAAACTCACAGGGGCTGCAATCACTGGGTTTATCACCGGTTTGTATGTTGTCTTTACTCCATTGATCGCAGCAGTTGTCTTAAAAGCTCGCATAACTTTGATGACCTGGGGATGTGTTGCGGTGGCAACTCTAGGATTAGCCTTACTGTCACTGCAGGGCTGGTCAATTGGATTTGGAGAACTGCTTGTATTAGGTAGTGCATTTGCCTTTGGTGCCCACATCATTGCTTTGGGTAAATGGAGTAGTGGGCGTGATGCCTATGCAATGACAGTAGTGCAACTTGCAATGTGCGCAGTTTTGACTGGAGTAGCTTCACTATTTGAAGGTGGCTATCAACTTCCACCAGATAGTGGAGTCTGGGCAACAGTAATCTTTACTGCAGTGGCATGTACCGCGGTGGCCTTTGTGATTCAAACTTGGTCCCAAGCACACATGAGTACAACTAAGGTCGCAGTTATTTTGACTATGGAAGTTGTCTTTGCAGCCTTATTTGCCATCGTCTTTGGCGGAGAAACCCTTACACTTCAAAAGGCATTAGGCGGCGTGCTAGTTGTTATTGCGATGTTTGTTATCGTCCTGAAAGAATCGTGAGAACATAAGCCATGGCAATTGATCTTCGAAGCGACACTGTTACTCGCCCATCTGCAGCGATGCGCGAGGCGATTGCAAGTGCTCCTGTTGGCGATGATGTGTATAGCGATGACCCAACAGTTAACTCACTTGAAGAGCGAGTTGCTGCACTTTTTGGCAAAGAAGCTGGTGTTTTCACACCAACCGGATCTCTCGCCAATCAATTAGCTATCCGCATGTTGGTTGCGCCCGGCGAAGAGTTAATTGCGGAGACAAATAGCCACATTGTTCGCGCCGAATTAGGTGCTGCTGCAGTTTTTAGTGGAATTACTACACGCACATTTCCAGCCAAGAACGGGCTATTAAAAGCAGCTGACGCCCTTGAAATCGCTCGCCCAAACAGCGGTCCGTACTTGGTATCAACAACTGCAATTGCTGTGGAAAACACACATAACTTTGGTGGCGGAACTGTGCAGCCAATTACTGAAATCGCAGCACTTCGCAAAGGGGCAGATGAGATTGGAGTAGCACTTCACCTAGATGGTGCTCGCATCTGGAACGCTCACGTAGCATCGGGAGTTTCACTGACAGAGTATGGAAAGTATTTTGACACCATCAGCGTCTGCCTTTCAAAAGGATTAGGCGCACCAGTTGGCTCAGTGATGCTTTCAACAAAGGATCGCGTTGCAAAAGCTCGTGTTTGGCGCAAGCGCTATGGCGCCGGAATGCGCCAGATTGGTTTGCTAGCAGCAGGTGCTCACTACGCACTTGATAACAACATCAATCGCCTTGCTGAAGATCATCGCCGTGCACAAGAGCTTGCACAAGCAATCGCTGCAATTGACTCTTCATTGATTGATCCAACAACAGTTCACACAAATATCGTTGGTCTTGATCTTGCAGCACTTCCGATTACCGCCGCAGAACTTGCTGCGCGTTGTAAAGATGCAGGATTATGGATTAGCGCACTTGGTCCAAAGT
>CANLAC010000064.1 GCA_947488645.1 Actinomycetota bacterium
AACCGGGAGGACCTGTCGGTCCTGCACCTGGACAACCGGGAGGACCTGTCGGTCCTGCACCTGGACAACCGGGAGGACCTGTCGGTCCTGCACCTGGACAACCGGGAGGACCTGTCGGTCCTGCACCTGGACAACCGGGAGGACCTGTCGGTCCTGCACCCATTGGCGGAGTAGTGCCACCTCAAGATTACAAACCACCAGTTGGCGGAACAACCGATTACAGACCACCAGTTGGTGGAAAATCGGATTACAAACCACCAGTTGGCGGAACAACCGATTACAGACCACCAGTTGGTGGAACAACGGATTACAGGCCACCAGTTGGCGGAGTTGCAAACTTGCCCACTGGCCCAGCAAATTCATTTCAACCAAATCAAGTCGCAGGTTTTACGCCAAATCAAATGGCCGCTTTTAGACCTGAGCAAATAGCACAACTAGCACCAAATGCTGTTGGCGCTTTTAATTCACAACAAGTTCAGGCCTTACCACCTGAAGCATTTGCAGGTATGGGCGCTGCTCAAATGAAAGCAATGCCACCTGCTGCAATGGCCGGTATGGGAGCGCAGCAATTTGGACAACTTCCACCATCTGCAATGGCAGGCATGGGAGCAAATCAGATGAAGGAGTTACCACCTGCAGCATTTGCAGGTATGGGCGCAGATCAAATGAAAGCAATGCCACCAACTGCGATGCAAGGCTTTGATTCAAAGGCGGTGGGAGCAATGGCACCTGCAGCATTTGCAGGTATGGATGCAAATCAAATGAAAGCAATGCCACCTGCTGCAATGGCCGGTATGGGAGCACAACAATTTGGACAACTTCCACCATCTGCAATGGCAGGCATGGGAGCAAATCAGATGAAGGAGTTACCACCTGCAGCATTTGCAGGTATGGGCGCAGATCAAATGAAAGCAATGCCACCAACTGCGATGCAAGGCTTTGATTCAAAGGCGGTCGGCGCAATGGCACCTGCAGCATTTGCTGGAATGAGCGCAGCTCAAATGAAAGCAATGCCACCTGCTGCAATGGCCGGTATGGGAGCACAACAATTTGGACAACTTCCTGCTGATGCCTTCAAACAAATGACACCAGATCAAGTCAAGGCACTTCCACCAACAGCATTTGCAGGTATGGGCGCAGATCAGATGAAGGCGTTACCACCAACTGCGATGAAGAGCTTTGATTCCAAAGATCTTGGCGCAATGGCACCTGAAGCATTTGCGGGCATGGGCGCTGCTCAAATGAAAGCAATGCCACCAACTGCAATGGCCGGAATGGGCGCACAGCAACTTGGACAACTTCCTACTGATGCCTTCAAACAAATGTCACCAGATCAAGTTAAGGCACTTCCAACCACAGCATTTGCGGGCATGGGCGCAGATCAATTGAAAGCAATACCACCAACTGCGATGAAGAGTTTTGATTCCAAAGATCTTGGCGCAATGGCACCTGGAGCATTTGCAGGTATGGGCGCTGCTCAAATGAAAGCAATGCCACCAACTGCAATGGCCGGAATGGGAGCACAGCAATTAAATCAGTTAGCACCTGCCACCTTCAAAGAGATGACACCGCAACAGGTTAAGGCGCTTCCACCTACAGCATTTGCTGGAATGACACCTACACAGTTAGGGCAACTATCAAATACTTCAGTCAAGGCAATGGCAACACAAGATATTGCCTTGTTGACACCAGAGGCCGTTGCCGGCATGAAGTTGGCACAGGCCAAGAGCATGTCACCGGCTCAACTGGGTGCACTAACAAAAGAGCAGGTAGCGAAAATGTCTGCAAGTGTGCTCAACGGGCTATCTGCCGCTCAGAAAGCAGCAATTGCCAAGCCTTAAAAAAAGTTAGGTTTTTGGTTAGAAATCTCTCCAAAAATTTATCGCTTGATAAGAGCCAGGTAAGCTTTCGATTAAATCGGAGGCTAACCTGGCTCTTTCTTGCGCTGGTTTCTTGTGGCCAAGCCGACGTCTCAGCCCAAGGCTTGCAAAGGACTGTAATATCAGTGCACGTGTAATGCGCAGCTCGTCACTTCAATCCTGACGGGGGCTCTAGAAAAAGCTGGGGAGGAGTAGATATGTCTGTTAACTCCTTTCCGCATGATTCATTTAAAGACGCCCTTGAAGCAAATGATGAATACATTAAAAGCTTTAAATACTCAGATCTAACAGGTACAGCCCAAAGAGGTTTAGCAATTGTCACTTGCATGGATTCGCGTATAAATCCGCTGTCAGTAGTTGGTATGAAATCAGGTGATGCCAAGATTTTGCGCAATGCTGGTGCCCGCGTTACCGATGACGTTTTACGTACGCTGGTATTAGCTACCTACTTACTAGGCGTTGAACGTATTTTGATCATGCCTCACACTAACTGCCGTATGGCACAAGTTGATGATGTTGAAATCCACCGTGAAATTGATACTAAGCACGGCATCGACACCTCTGAAATTGAATTCAAAACTGTTCCAGACCAGCGACAAGCTTTGATTGAAGATGTACAGAAGGTCAGAAGTTACAAATTAATCAATAAGGATGTTGTTGTTGGTGGTGCAATTTATGATGTTGCGACAGGAAAAATTACTCCGGTTGATTGCTGACGGGATTTGTTCTGCGCATTGGCATGCGCGTAATTGGATAGCTTAAATCTTCAAGAAATTCAGTAATAATTAGATTGACCAAGCCTGGCTTTTCTTTGGGCAGGATGTGTGATGTACCGGGAACAATTGCTAATTGACCAAGTGGCAGCGCTTCATATAATTCAACGGTATGAGCGTGACTAATGACATCATCATCACCTGCCATAACCAAGACTGGGCACTGTATTTTCTTGATCTCTTCCATAGGAATTTCTGGCTCTGAAGGCCACATCTTCATAAAACGTTGATAAATCACATCTTGTGTTTCTGCAGGATCAGGTGAATAAATCGCGTATTCAGCACGATCCTCGTCGCTGATTTCACCGATCTCAAAATCACCCAAAGTGCCGTTGTAATGGAAGTTAGCGCCGATCAAGACAAGTGACTTAACAAGTTCTGGGCGCTCTATTGCAATCATCAGTCCAATGATTCCACCATCGCTCCAACCAACAATATGTGCTGGCTCTTTAACAACGTTTTCTAAATAGGCAATTGCTTCGCGCAGTTGAAATTTAAAGTTAATGCTTTCTTCGCGGTATGCAGTAAAGCCATGTGATGATCGATCGTATGCAAAGACGTGGTAATCCTCTAAGGCAGGAACAATATTTGATGCCCAATGTGCTGTTTGGCTCATGCCACCATGAAGCAAAACAACAGCTTCGCCATCGTTTTCCCATTCATAACAGTAAAGATCATGGCCATCGACCTTTAAGTATTCTGGCATTACTGTGAATCCATAATGTGACGGTTGCCGCGATCAAATGTTAAATAGTTATAGGTCCAGTCAGCCATGGTGCCAATCTTGTTGCGCCCACCTAATAGATAGAACAGGTGTAACCACAACCAGGCATACCAAGCAGGAATTCCAGTCATTCGAAGGTTCTTCACTTCAACGATTGCCTTATGGCGACCAATTGTTGCCATAGAACCCTTGTCGAGATACTTAAATGGCTTGAGTTCTTGACCTGCTGCAATTCTTTTAATTTGTTGGGCAACATATCGACCTTGCTGGAGAGCAACTGGTGCAACCATCGGCAACATACGCCCATTTTCCCCAACAAAACCAGCGATATCACCGATAGCAAAGATGTGAGGGTAGTTCTTAACCTGCAAAGTATTGTCAACATCGATGCGTGTATTGATCAATGGCAAATTCAACTTTGCAGCTGTCGGCTCACCCTTAACTCCAGCAGCCCAAACTGTTACCTCTGAAGCAATTGTGCGGCCATCGCTAACTTCGATACTGCGCGGTTTAATTTCTTTTACAGCCGTGTTTAAATGCACGGTTACACCAAGTTTTTCGAGATCCTTTTTACCATGGGCAGAAAGCTTTTCAGAAAACATTGGCAGAATTCTCGGACCGGCTTCAATCAAATTAATTTTGATATGAGCTGCGGCGTGCTTTTGATCATGTTTCAGAGGACCTTGTACCAATTCGGCAAAAGCACCGGCCATCTCAACACCAGTGGGTCCGCCACCAACAACAGTGATTGAAAAAATTGTGTCATCTTCAAAGCGGCATAGATCTTCAAAACGGCGCAAAACTTCGGCGCGAATGTTCAATGCTTCGTGAACACTCTTCATACCAAGTGCATGTTCGGTAACACCTGGAATGCCGAAATCAGCATTTGCAGAACCGAGTGCGACAACAAGGTAGTCAAACTCTAAAACCTCGCTGCTATCTAGCTTTACCGTATTGTTTTTGTGGTCAACAGATAATGGAGTTCCCATACGAAACTGCACACCCGTTTTGCGCAGTGCCCCGCGAATAGGGTGGGCGACATGGTCTGCTGCCAACCCTGCAGTTGATACCTGATACAACAAAGGCAAAAACGTTTGGAAGTTGTGGCGATCCACCACAGTGACATCGGCAAAACCAGCCATCTTGCGTGCTGCAGTTAGTCCGCCAAAACCGGCACCCAAAATGACTACTCGTGGTTTTTGGAGTGCCTTTTGCATGGGTTAAGTCTAGGCTTGCCAGCATGAACTCGCATAATGGAGACCGCAAATACCTCGTCACAGGGGCATCTGGATATGTTGGTGGGCGATTAGTTCGCGCACTTATTGATGAAAAAGAAGATGTTCGAATTTTGGTGCGCGATAAGCACAAAATCATGGGTCAGCCATGGGCAACTCAGGTCGATATCTGCGAGGGTAGCGCCGAAAACTTTGGTGATTTGCAACGAGCACTCGAAGGCATTCACACAGCTTTCTACTTATTGCACTCAATTAATTTAGGCCCAAACTTTGATGAGATTGAAAGAGAAATGGCCCGCAATTTTGCAAAGGCCGCCGAGCAAGCTGGTGTCTCCCAAATTATTTACTTGGGTGGAATCGCAAACGATGTGAACATCAGTAAGCACTTGGCATCGCGTGCGATGACAGGCAGCTCCCTTGCCACCACATCTGTTGCAGTTCTTGAGCTGCGTGCCGGAATCATTATTGGATCAGGCTCTGCCAGCTTTGAAATGCTGCGCCACCTAACACATCGACTTCCGATTATGACTACCCCTAAATGGGTTATGAACAAGACTCACCCAATCGCAATCCGCGATGTGTTGTATTACTTAAAAGGTGCAGCACATTTAGATAAGCCAGTTAACAAAGTCTTTGATATTGGTGGTCCAGAAGTCTTGTCGTATGCGGACATGATGCAAAAGTTTGCAAAGCTATCTGGATTAAAAAAGCGTTGGATCATCAGGGTCCCTGTTCTTACCCCGGGTCTATCTAGTTTGTGGATTGGCTTAGTCACACCAGTTCCAACCGCCCTTGCTCGCCCACTTGTTGGTTCGCTCATCAGTGAAGTTGTTGCAGATCCTGCAAAAAGTATTGATGCACTTATTCCAAAGCCTGCTGAAGGATTAATTGATGTTGAGACAGCTATTTCACTAGCGTTATCTAAGATCACAACTCATAACGTGGAAACACGTTGGTCTGATGCAACTATGCCGACCGCTCCTTGGCAAAAAGCACAAGGAGATCCTGATTGGGCTGGTGAAATGGTGCTTCGTGATCGTCGCGAAAAGATCACAGACGTTCCTGCCGAAAATGTATGGCGACAGGTTGAACGCATTGGTGGCGTTAACGGTTGGTTTGGTTCAGATTTCTTGTGGTGGGCTCGCGGCGTTTTAGATCGCTTCTTAGTTGGTGGCGTCGGTTTGCGTCGCGGTCGTCGCGATCCAGATTTCTTACGAGTTGGAGAAAGTTTAGATTTTTGGCGAGTAGAAGAGTTAGAAGCTGGTCGCAGATTAAAGTTGTATGCCGAAATGGTTCTGCCCGGCAAAGCGTGGCTGGAATTTACAGTTACCCGAGAAAATGGAAAGACAAAGATTGTTCAAGAAGCAACATTTAATCCACGTGGATTAGGTGGTCAGTTGTATTGGTATGCAATCTCACCGCTGCACCTATTTGTTTTTCCAACGATGATCAGAAACATTGTGAAGAAGGCCAGAATTAATGCATAAATTAAGTACTGAAATTCCTTGTTCGAAGTTCCCACACTTTGAGCGTGCTCTAACGTAAGATTTATCCCATGTCTGCGCAAGAAGAGTCTGCAATCAACACCGGGCTCAGTGACCTCGAAGTTCGCATCCTTGAGTTTGAGGGCAACTGGTGGCGCTATGCAGGGGCAAAAGAGGCGGCAATCAAGGATCTTTTCGAACTGAGCGCTCCTCGTTACTACCAACTTCTCAACGATCTGATCGACCGCAACGACGCTCTAGCTGCCTCACCGATGCTAGTTAAGCGCCTTCGCCGCCTACGCGAGGCCCGTATGGCTACTCGCGTGGCCCACCCTTAATCCTTTCTAGCCCTCGTTTTGCACCTACCCATCAAAGGCTCTAGATTTGGCGTTAGCACTCTCGGGGTGCGAGTGATAAAGCCCCCGACCAAGAAGAACTAACAAGGAGCACAACTCATGGCAAAGCAGATTGCCTTTAATGAAGAAGCACGTCGCGGATTAGAGCGCGGCATGAATATCTTGGCCGATGCGGTCAAGGTAACCCTTGGACCTCGTGGACGAAATGTTGTTCTCGAGAA